>JAAXHB010000247.1 GCA_012271125.1 Actinomycetota bacterium
CAAGGTTGCGGCGATGGGTCACGGTTTTGTCCTAATGACACGGTGACAAGAGGGCAAATGGCAGCGTTTTTGGTGCGTGGCTTTGACTTGCCAGTGCCATCTGTGCGTCCTGCGTTTGCTGACATTGATACTGGGCATCGCTTTGCAGGCGAAATAGCTGCTATAGCGGCTGCAGGTATCACCATCGGTTGTGGTGACGGCTCGAACTATTGCGACACGGCAACAATTACGCAGCGTCAGCTGCGCACGATGTTGACTCGTGGGCTGACTCATGGGTTGACACGCGGCCAAGCAACACAAGTTGCTCCTGTTGTCGATCCAGTGGACGCAACAACGACGACGGCACGTCCTACGGCTATTCCCGTGCGTCGATCAGCCACGACCACGACAACCACCACGACAACGACCACAACCTTGCCAGCGGCACCGATGGATCGCCTTGTCAATGATCTTGCGAACCTCGAAAGAAGCGGTGTTGCTGCGATCAACGCAGAAATAGACGTCCTCAATGGCGACTGGTGTGACGCTGGTTGTCAAAACGTAACCGTTACCCGTGATCCGTCTGTCGGCACTGCCCGATGGGACGCCACCAAGAACAGGATCATCTTCACAGTCTCACAAGGCACGCAGACACCGTCATCGGTGAGCTTCGACTACGCCACCGACAACTCCGTCGCAGATGCCACTGTCACCATTCGAATCACTGCCACCCAAGTCAACCCGCCACCAGTCACTCCGCCACCAGTTATCCCACCCCAACCTGTTGACACTCTCATCGACAAGAGCTACAACATTGAGCATCTAGATAATCAGTCTTTCAGCGTCGATTTGGAGGACATTTTGCAAGGAGCGTCTTGTGCTGCGGGTTGTGGCAACGTGACCGTCACAAGCAGTCCTGCGGTCGGCACTTTAAGCGCCTATGACTCCACGAACGACAAGTTCACCTACACGATTGGCGACAACGTCGACATCTCCGAACAAGTCACTTTCCAATTCGAAACCAACGACTCAACATCGCCAGCAACTGTCACCGTAAGCATCACCGTCCGCCGAACCTTCCAAAAAATGGATGTGGGTTTTAACTTCTGGTGTGGAATCGGCGACCGAGTCGGTAACGCCAAAGGCGGCATCGTCTGTGAGGGCACAGACGAAGATGGCCTTATTAGCGACATACCCGCTGGCACCGATTTCGTAGAGATCACAGCAGGCCAGGATCATGCATGTGCTCGAAAGTCCGACAAGACCGTCAAATGCTGGGGCGACAGTGGCTCTGGCGAATCAGCCAATCAAGGCAGCACCACGTTCGAAATGATTGACGCGGGTTACAACCTGACTTGTGGCATAAAGACCGACAACACGATCACATGCTGGGGTTCAAACTCTGGTAGTGCTCGCAGCAGTGCCCCGGGTGGAGCGCATAAGTACATAAGTGTGGGAGATCGTTTTGGGTGTGCAGTTACCGATGCTGACGGGGTTGCGTGCTGGGGCAGAGATGTCGAGAATCAGCGCAGCGGCGCGCCGAGTTCAGGGTCTTTCAAGTCAGTGGTAGCAGGAACTGGGCATGGCTGCGCCATTAAAGCCGACAATACGGTTGATTGTTGGGGCGACAACTCCGATGGTCAAGCAGCTGATTCAAGCCAAACCTTCAAGGAGCTATCAGCAGGAGTTCGTGTGACATGTGGAGTCAAACAAGATGATTCAATTACCTGCTGGGGCGACAGTAACAATGCAAAAAAAGCTTCACCAAGCCAAGGGAGCTTTACGTCGCTTGGGTCTTTGGATACCGGCTCGTGTGCCTTGCTGAGCAACGGTTTGCGCAGATGCTGGGGAGCTCCTTATTATGGGCAAACAAATCCTCAGTCGAACAAGTTTGAATCAATATCGGGGGCACAAAACACAGTTTGTGGGGTCAAAACTGACAAGACCGTGAATTGTTGGGGCGACAACAGCAAAGGTCAAGCAAATGACCAGTCAGGGTCATTTGTGCAAGTCTCGGCCGGCTTTGACCATTCATGCGGGGTCAAAACTGACAAGTCGGTGAACTGCTGGGGCGCTAATAACGATGGTCAATCAGCTGATCAGTCCGGGGCATTTGAGCAAGCCGCAATCAGTTTTGGATATTCATGCGCGATCAAGTCAGCCGATAAGGGGATCAGTTGCTGGGGTAGTACCAGCCTTGGTCAAGCGGGTGCTCCCAGTGGGGCCGAGTTCACAGGTATTGCGGCTGGCCGATGGCACATGTGTGGGATCAAAACCGACGACACCTTGGCGTGTTGGGGCACAGATCTGTTTGCGACAGGGATTATTGACGATGCGCCAGGAGGCAACTACACCGCTTTAGCTAGCAACTCAGCTGACGCATGTGCAGTCAAAGACGACGGCAGTCTTGAATGCTGGGGAAGTCGGGACAGCGATCCGTCAGGATCAGACTTTGTGACCGTTTCGGTTGGAGGTGGTCACTCTTGTGCGGTCAAAGCCGCTGGTGCTAACACCTATGGCAGCATCCACTGCTGGGGTGACGACGCTTATGGCAAAGCAACACCGCCCTCGCGTTCAGATTTCACCGCAGTGTCTGCCGGACGTTTCCACACTTGTGGTCTTACCACCGGCAACGACGTCATCTGCTGGGGCGTCACAGACCGTGACTAAGCCTCAACCGTGACTAAGCCTCGAGAGAGTTGGTGATATCGACGACGGCTTGACGTCCGTCAGCAAAAAGCATGACCGTGTTATCGGCAGCGAACAGGGGATTGGGGATGCCGGCAAATCCTGGGCTTAGGCTTCGCTTCACGACAACAACGACATTGCTGCTGTCAACGTCCAAAATCGGCATACCCGCAATTGGGCTAGACGGGTCGTTGCGGGCAGACGGGTTGACAACGTCGTTGGCACCTAAAACGATGGTCACGTCGGTGGATTCAAAGGTGGGGTTGATGTTGTCCATTTCTAAAAGCAGTTCATAGTCGATTTCGGCTTCGGCTAACAGCACGTTCATATGACCAGGCATGCGTCCCGCAACGGGGTGAATGCCAAAAACCACGTCAACGCCCATGCCGGCAAGTCGCCGAGTCAGGTCCCGCACAGCATGTTGAGCCTGTGCGACCGCTAAGCCGTATCCGGGCACGATTGCCACACGCTCAGCTGTTTCAAGCAGCATCGCCACTTCCTCAGGGGAGGTGGATGTGACCTTGCCTTCGTAAATCTCATCACCACCTGAAGCAGTGGCAGCAGGAGTGGGTTTGAATAGCACCGCTGGCAGAGAGCGATTCATGCCCACGCACATGATCTGGGTAAGGATCAGTCCGCTCGCCCCGACTAGCGCACCGGCGATTATCAGCACAGGATTGTCAAGCACAAAACCTGCTGCTGATGCTGCCAACCCCGACAAAGAGTTGAGTAAAGCAATGATGACAGGCATGTCGGCACCGCCGATTGGCAGCACCGCGCTCAGCCCAAGAATCGCGGCGACACCCACGAGCAGCCATAGCCAAACGTTGTTGTCAGGTTGTGCGACCATCAAAGCACCGCAGGTGACAGCGATGGATGCGAGCACGGCACTGAGGATTTGAATTCCGCTGAAGCCATTCCAGTGAAGGGTTTCACGTAGTTTGGCGAAGGCGATGATGCTGCCGGTGAAGGTGACCGCTCCGATCAAAATCGCCAAAGCTGCTGACGCGTTGGTTTGGACATCGTCGCGACTGTGTTCAACGGTTTCTATAAATGATGCCATACCAACAAGCACCGACGCGCCACCGCCAAACCCGTTGAACAACGCCACGAGTTCAGGCATTGAGGTCATCTGCACTCGGGTAGCAGCGAGCACTCCGATACCTGCGCCTACCACCATTCCCGCGGCGATCCATTCGATGCCGACAGTGCCTGTCACAAGCAAGGTAACAACAACGGCGATGAGCATGCCTGTGGCTCCGAACTGGTTGGCGCGAACCGCGGTGCGTGGACGGGCGAGCCCCTTGATGCCAAAGATGAACAAAACGGCGGCGACTATGTAGCCAAGTAGCGCCCAGTTGTTGTCAAGCGCCTGAGTCGCAGCGTCAATGTTCACTGAAAAAATGTTCACAGCAAAAAAGTTCACAGAATCGCTCGCTGATCTTTCTCAGATGCTTTAGGGCGTTTCTTTTTGGACGCGAACATGTTCAGCATGCGATGCGTCACCATGAACCCACCGACAACGTTGATCATCGCCAACGCCACCGCCGAAAACCCCAAAATCGTTACCAAAGTGCTGTGCCCTGCGCCGGCTGCGGTGATGGACCCCACGAGCGTTATGCCTGAAATGGCGTTAGCGCCGGACATGAGCGGCGTGTGCAATGTCGGCGGAACCTTGGTGATCAGCTCCACGCCCAAGAAGACGGCAAGCACAAACAAGGCAAGTGCAATCAAAAACGGCATATCATTTCTCTACTACGAACTTTCTGGCCCGACGACTTTGCCGCCATGAGTAACCAACATTGCTTTGATGATTTCATCTTCGTCTTCAAGCAGCTGATCCAACGCCGAGCTGCCTTCAGGTGCTAAGTGCCCCAGAAACTCGGTCAGGTTATGGGAGAACATTTGGCTGGCATGGCGTGCCGCTCGTGAAGGCAAATCAGTCGGTCCAAGAATGGTTACTCCGCCGGAATCAACCTGCTCATCGGCTTGGGTGAGTTCGCAGTTGCCGCCACGCTCGGCAGCCAGGTCAATAATCACCGACGCTGGTTTCATGGCAGCAACCATCTGAGACGAAATCAGCAGCGGCGACGCCCGCCCAGGCACAGCCGCGGTACTAATGACAACATCTGAAGCGGCGATATGCGGGGTGAGCTGTTGTCGTTGCAACTCGGCTGCGTCTTCACCCTGGGCTCGGGCATAACCACCACTGCCCTCACCACCGGCGTCACCCTCAGCGGCGGACAGGTCTAACTCCACAGCCTTGGCACCCATCGAGCGGATTTGTTCCTGCGCTGCTGGACGAACGTCGTATGCCTCTACCACTCCACCAAGTTTGCGAGCCGTGGCGATGGCTTGAAGTCCCGCAACGCCAGCCCCCAAAACCAGCACCCGCGCAGGTTTAAGCGTGCCCGCAGCGGTCATCATTAAAGGAAACATCTGCGGCAAATGACTTGCTGCCAACAGCACTGCCTGATAGCCCGCCACAGTCGCCATAGATGAGAGCACGTCCATTGACTGCGCCCTGGTAATGCGTGGCACCAAGTCCATCGAAAACGACGTCAAGTCCCGCTTCGCCAGCAGATTTGCTGAGGTGGCGTCCCAGCGTGGATCAAAAACACCGGCAAATAACTTGCCGCTGCCTTGCGAGGGAGTGTTGTCTGTTTGGCCGTCGCGAACCGTTAATACGGCGTCAGCGGCGAGCACGGCATCAAGCGCCCCTACTGAAGCGCCCGCGGCTGAGTAGTCGTCATCCATAAACCCCGCAGCGACTCCAGCACCGACTTGAACCGACACCTCAAAGCCCAAGCCGCAGAGCTTGGCAACATCATCGGGTATAAGCGCTACCCGTTTCTCGCGGGGCGCTGTCTCACACAAAACCCCAAGACGCACTGAGCGGCAAGGCTAGCAACTCGCCTCTCGATACAACTATGAGCAGACTGCTAAGGCAAACTTCTATAGACAACTTCAAACTAGGGGGCGCCATGAGCACGATCATTCACCGCAGCAATCTGCCAGACGTCGACATCCCCGACATGTCGATCACCGATTTTGTCTTCGCCAACGTCGACAACTACCCGGATCGTGTCGCCATAACCGACGGCCAAAAAGAAAATGCGGTCTCCTACACCTTTGTCGAGCTGCGAGACGCCACCCATCGCCTAGCCGGACGTCTCCATGCTCAAGGCATCAAATCCGGTTCTGTGGTGGCGATTCTTGCTCCGAATTGCCCCGAATACGCCGTAGTTTTTCATGCCATCGCCCTGACCGGTGCTGCGGTGACCACGATCAACCCCACCTATGGCACCGCTGAGATCAGCACCCAACTGCAAGACAGCAACGCCGCCATGATCTTCACCACCGAAGCATTCAAAGAATCAGCAGCCGAAGCAACCTCGGGGACAAATGTGGCAGAAGTCGTCATCATGGAAACGCTCCGCCAAGATGCCGGCGATAGCAACGCCTGGCTTGACCAGCAACCCGTCGACTACGCCGAAACCACCGTTGTGCTGCCGTACTCGTCGGGCACTACCGGACTACCCAAAGGCGTGATCTTGACCCACCGCAACCTCGTCGCCAACATTTGCCAGTCCCGAGTGGTAATCACAAGCAGCGCCGACGAGGTGGCGCTCGCAGTGCTGCCGTTTTTTCACATCTACGGCATGCAAGTGCTGATGAACATGCTCCTCGCCGAAGGCGTCACCATTGTGACCATGCCCCGCTTTGACATGATCACCGCTTTGGAACTCATGCAAAGCCATCGCATCACCCGCTTCTTCGCAGTGCCGCCAATTGTGCTCGGCCTTGCCAAACATCCCGCTGTCGACAACTATGACTTGTCCTCGCTGCGCCAGATCATGTCCGGTGCGGCACCCCTCGGTGCCGACGTCGCCGCTGAAGCCGCTGAGCGGGTCGGCTGTGAGATCGTTCAGGGTTACGGCATGACCGAGCTTTCCCCTGTCAGCCACGCCACCCCCGAAGGCGGTTACAAGCCCGGAACCAGCGGCGTGACCGTGCCCAACACCGAGATTCGCATCGTTGATCCTGAAACGGGCGCTGATCTAGACGTCGGCGAACGTGGTGAGCTGTGGGTTCGTGGACCTCAGGTCATGAAGGGCTACCTCAACGCCCCCGAAGCAACAGCTGACACTTTGGACGATGATGGCTGGCTCCACACCGGCGACGTCGCCATTATCGACGACGACGGCCACGTCTCCATCGTCGACCGCATCAAAGAGCTCATCAAGTACAAGGCATTTCAGGTAGCGCCTGCCGAACTAGAGGCAGTGCTTGTACTGCATCCCAAAGTCGGTGACGCTGCGGTTATCGGAATCCCTGACGACGAAGCCGGCGAAGTGCCCAAAGCGTTCATAGTGACAACGCCAGGCGAAGCCGACCCCACCCTTGAGGAGTTGCAAAGCCATGTGTCAGAGCATCTCGCCACCTACAAGCAGATACAAGCACTGGAAATTATGGAAGCCATCCCCAAAAGCGCTTCAGGCAAAATCCTTCGCCGCGATTTGCGATAAGGGCTCATACACTGAGCGAACCCGAAGCGGCGGCAACTCTCGCGGCGGCTCGGGCATCTAGTCGTCGATCTAAACGGAGACAAACAATGGCAACTCCACAGGCTGCAATCCTTACTGATCTGCAGAAGTACCAGTGGTACACCCACATGAGCCGCACCGACGGTGCCGACCTTGGCGTGATCAAATCCGCCCTCAGCGCCGCCCGTGCCGACGCCGCCTCCCAGGGCGTGCACCTTTGCATCCTGTTAGGACCCACCCTCGCTGCCGACCTTGGTATCGAAACCGGCGACGACTTCCAGCCCTACCCGGGCTACGCCGCCCCCGACGGGTCAACTGAAGCCAAAGGCACTCAAGAGGAGCTGCTGTTTTGGGTTCACCATGCCGACAAGGACCTCTGCTGGGAAGTGCAACACACTTTCCGTCAGGCCGTAGCAGGGCACATGGCAGTAGCTCGTGAAACCCCGACCTTCATTTACAAGAACAGCCTTGATTTGACCGGCCATATTGACGGCACCGGCAACCCCGCCCCCGAAGACCAGCACGACCGTGCGATCATTGCTGACGGTTCACCTGGCGCAGGCGGGTCGTTTTGCATAGCGCAACGCTGGGTGCACGACATGAACTACTGGGCGTCGCTGAGCCTCGAGCAAGAGGAGAACACCTTCGGTCGCACCAAATCTGACTCCACCAAGCTTGATGTGCAGGTTCCAACGTCGCATTTGTCCCATGTCGAACTGCGTGAAGGCACAACCGCCGATGAGGCCACACCCAAGCGCGGTGAGATGGTGCGCCGCTCCACGCCGTATGCATTCCACGATGGAACCGTCGGCCTGTACTTCATGGGCTTTTGCAAAACTCAGGCACCGATGCGAGAGCGCATGGAGGCGATGTATGGCATGAACGGCCAGGAGCTTGACGCCATCACCAAATACTCCACCCCAGCGTCTGGTTCGTTCTACTTCGCCCCATCTATCGAAGCCCTCGACACCGCCTTAAGTTAAGGCTGGTGCTGTCGGGTTTTTTCTGGACACGCTTCTCGCACGACACCTGCTCCGTAATCGCGTCGCTACCGTCCAGAAATAAACCCGAAGCCCCAGCCCTTCGTGAAGGGTTTTTTCCCTTCACGCTTGCTCCACACCACACTCCAACACTGGGAGGTGTTTGTGGTTGACCACCCCTGTCCGTTCATGGTTGTGTTTTGTTCTTTGGGGCGTCATGCCAGAGGTTTGAACTGTGAGTGATGTTGGGTTAGAGAGG
>JAAXHB010000248.1 GCA_012271125.1 Actinomycetota bacterium
CTCCTCAATGGTCCAGGAATCGTCGTCCTCAAAAATGCCGTTGACGCCGACATCATCGAACGCGCCTCAAAAACCTTCTGGAACATCATCGACCAACAACACCGCCAAGGCGGCCCCGCCGGCGACCACTACGGCAAGCCCGGCGCCAACGACCGCATCTGGAACGCCCTAGAAAAGCTCGCCGTTGCCGACCCCGAAACTTTCGTCGACTACCACACTTCCGATGCCATAGCCCTCGCCGCCCAAGCCTGGCTCGGCCCTCGCTACCAGCTCACCGAACAAGTCAACGTCGTCAATCCCCAAGGTGTTGCTCAGCACCCGCACCGCGACTACCACATCGGCTTTCTCACCGACAACGAAGCCGAACAGTTCCCTCGCCATGCTCACCCGATGTCGTCAATGCTGACCTTGCAGGGCGCGATAGCGCATTGCGATATGCCGGTCGAGACCGGTCCAACCATGTATTTACCCCATTCGCACAAGTACGAGCTCGGCTACTTGGCTTGGCGCCGCCCAGAGTTCGTCAATTACTTCCAACAAAACCATGTTCAGCTTGAACTCAAAACCGGCGACGCCGTCTTCTTCAGCCCGGCAATTTTCCACGCTGCCGGCACCAACACCACGTCCGATGTGCGCCGAATGGCGAACCTTTTGCAGATTTCTTCAGCTTTTGGCAGAGCCACCGAAGCCGTCGACCGCACCCGCATAGTCAAAGCGATCTACCTAACCCTCCTTGAGCGAATGATGAATGGAGGTGCGGATAGTGGGGGAGAGGCGGGTAGAGAGCTTTTCAATGTCAACGTCGAAAATGTCATCGCCGCTGCGGCGGAGGGTTATGCCTTTCCGACTGACTTAGACCAAGACCAGCCAACCGACGGCCTAGCGCCTCCATCTCAAGCCGATCTCGTCCAACGCGCCCTCACGGAACGCTGGACTCTTGACAAACTCACACAAGAGCTAGACCAGCAAAACACCCGCCGTCGACTATGACCCCCGCAACGACTGAACCCTCAACCACTCCGCCACCGCGAGCTCGTTACTCCCGTTGGATCGACACCCAATATTTCCCCGCCCCCGCCCCCGATGACGTTTTCTCGCAGCTCGCGGATGACCTCATCTACCACGGCGACCTCGCCGCCGCTCTGCGTTCCCTACTCAACCAAGGCCTTGACTCACCCAACTTCAAGCCGGGACAGCTCAACGACCTGTCCCCAACAGGAGTTCAAGAGATGCTGCAACAGCTCCATGAGCTGCGCAAGGAGCTACAGACTCAGCTCGA
>JAAXHB010000249.1 GCA_012271125.1 Actinomycetota bacterium
AATGCATATTGCGGCTGTTAGGTCAACCAGCCGGTCCGTGCCGTTTGCCCATGGGGCCTGAACCAGACGGCCTTGTCGAAAAAGCTCAAAAAGTTCTTGACGGCTTGGCGAGATACGCCCCACCGGAAGTTCCCCTTGTGGAAACACCGGAGGAAGCGTCACCTACAGAAGTGCCGTCCATGGAAACGTCACCTAGCGAAGTGCCGCCCATCGACTCAGCTCCGACCGAAATACCACCTACAGAAATCTTGCCTCCACCCACAGACCCACCGTTTCAATCCCAGCTTCAATCTCAGCCTGCAGACACCGGCACAAGTTAAGAAATGGGTGCGCCCGTCACCGTCACATTTCTAGGCGGGCTCGGAGAAATCGGTCGCAACTGCGCCGTCATTGAAACTGCCGAAACCGGCACGCCTCGACGGGTCATGCTCGATTGCGGGCAAATGTTCGCCGGAGACGACCTCCCCGGCGTCGACAGCATCTACCCCGACTTTGACTGGCTACTAGAGCAACCCGCGCCAGAACTTGAAGCCTGCATCGCCTCACACGCCCACGAAGACCACATTGGTGCTCTGCCGTACCTGCTCACCGAGCTTGAGTTCCCCATCTACGGCTCGCCGTTCACTCTTGCTTTGATACGGCACAAGCTCAACGAAGCCGGCCTAACCGGACGAACCGAACTACATCTCCTCAAAGACGGTGACGTCATTGAGCTCGGCCCGTTCACCTGCGAAGTCCTGCCCGTCACCCACTCAATACCAGGCGGACTAATCACAGCATTCCACACCCCACAAGGCGTCATTCTCCATTCCAGCGACTTCAAACTTGACCACACACCGGTAGATGGCCGTCGAACCGGACTTACACGAATCGGCGCAATCGCAGTCGATCCAGGCATCCGCTTGCTGCTGGCAGATTCAACCAACGCTGATCAGTCCGGTAGCACACAATCTGAAACCGAGGTCGGCGCAGTATTACATGAGCTAATCGCCGAACTGACAGGTCGCCGGATCATCGTAGGTGCTTTCGCTAGCCACATTCATCGCATCCAACAAATAGCCGACGCAGCAATCGCCAACGGCCGTTACCTAGTCACACTGGGACGCTCGATGGGTCGAAACGTCACCCTTGCCCGTGAACTCGGCCTGCTCAAGATTCCCGATGACGCCTTGCGCGACGCTGCCGAAATTGAAACCCTAGACCCAGCAAAAGTGCTAATCGTCAGCACGGGTTCACAAGCCGAACCCGCAGCAGCTATAACCCAAATGGCAAACCGCACCAACAAATGGATCGAGGTCGGCAACAACGACACGGTCATACTCAGCGCTCATCCCATCCCCGGCAACGAAGTAGCCGTAGCTACAGTGCGAAACAAGCTCAGCCGTGCCGGCGCACAGATCATCGCAGGTGAAGGCGTCCACACATCCGGCCACGGCCACGCCGACGAACTAGCCGTGCTGCACTCGGTCGCATCGCCTGAATGGTTCGTTCCCGTACATGGCGAATACGAACACCTGCTAGCCCATGCCGAGCTAGCCCGCACCCTGGGGATGGACACCGAGCAGGTGGTGCTATGTACCGACGGGGACCAGATCGAACTCAACGACGATGGCATCGCCCATAAGGGTTCAGTAGGTGGACGACACCTCTACGTAGACGGCATGGTGGACGGCCTCGGCTCAAGCGTGCTCAAAGACCGCCGCAAACTCAAAAGCGGCGTAGTCACTATCACTGTTTGCATAGACCTTGACTTGGGTGAAATTATTGGCGACCCTCTGGTGACCTCACGAGGCTGGGTTGAACCCCCCGCAAGCTACGACCAGGAACAAGCCGTTGCCAAAGCCGTAGCCGAAACCTTGAGCGATGCCCTCATTGACGGCGAAGACGATCTCGACGCCTTTGAACGCTTAACTCGCCGTGCAGCCGGTTCCACAATCAGCGAACGCACCCGCCGTCGACCGGTGATAATGCCCCAAATAGTGCCAATATCTCCAAATAGTGCCAATATCTAACGCCTTGAACGTTTAGCGAGTATCTAGTCGCAGTTCCCTAATCGGATAGGGGCGCTTTGCTAGCGTCACAACGATGGCAGCAGCCAAAACCGCTACCGGATCGCGCTCTTCGACGCGCTCGAACAAGGCATCGAGCCGTTCCCGTAAATCGTCAAACAAACGCTCGGCTGCTAGAACAGCGACACAATCAGTGCTGCGTCGACACAGTCGAGATCTAATCGGAATCGCTGCTATTGCTGCCGGATTGCTTGTTGCGGGAAGTGTCTGGGCTGACCTCGTGGGACGAGTGGGCGATGGCATCGACACCGCGCTTTCATATTTGGTTGGATTTCTGCGAGTACTCGTACCCATCTCGCTAATCGCAATCGGCTATGTGACCATTCGCGGGCATCGCATCCGTACACCAAGCCGTCCCAGCCGACCCATTCAAGAAGACGATCCCGAATCACCAACACCTCTTGCCCCCGCAGAAGAAGAACCCTCCGACCCGTTGGCACGCACACTCATTGGCTCAATCGGCATTCTCATCGCTGCCACCGGCATATTGCATGTCACCTCAGGCCGTCCTGGGATCAGCGACGACATCGGCGACGCCGGCGGGGTGCTCGGCCTAGCAATAGGCGGCACCATACACGCCTGGGCCGACGTCTGGGGCTCCATTCTCATCTTGTTTCTGATCGGGTTCATTGCGTTGATCGTGTTGACGCAGTTGAGCGTGACCATCGTCGCTGAAGCATTTTGGCGATACATCGTCAAACCCATAGGCAGGCTGATCCGCTCCGGCTTCCGTTCGTCCAAAGAAACCTTGTTTGGCGACTTGCGTACATCCACCCCAGAGCCAAATGAACCAAGCCAAGAGATCACTCCAGCAGACCCACCGACTGAATTAGAGAATCCTTTTGATCCCCCTGACGAAGCAAACCAAATCCCCGCCCAAACCTCTGGATCAGAAACCGCTGCCGTTGCTACAACCACCAAAAAACGCAAAAGAAAAGCCGGCTCAAAATGGATACTGCCGCCGATGGAGTTCCTGGCCGGCAGCCCCACACGCGTCGTTGATCAAAGCAATGTTGCCGCTAGGGGTGAACTACTGCACCGCACGCTCGAAGACTTTGGAGTCCCCACACATCTACTTGAACCCGTTGTTGGACCCACCGTCACAAGATTCGTGCTCGAACTCGGCGAAGGCGTCAAGGTCTCAAAGCTCGAAAGCCTCAGAAAAGACATCGCCTACGCCATGGCATCGCCTGACGTGCGCATCCTCGCCCCAATTCCAGGACAGCGAGCCATCGGCGTGGAAGTCCCCAACCTCGACCGACAAGTAGTAGCCCTCGGCGACGTGCTGCGCTCCAACGAAGCCCGCGCTGCCAAACATCCCCTCGAGGTCGCTGTCGGTTGTGACATCAACGGACGCTCCACCATGGCAAACCTCGCAGCCATGCCACACCTTTTGATCGCCGGTGCCACCGGCGCAGGCAAATCCTCTTGCATCAACTCGATCATCACCTCCATATTGATGCGCTCAACCCCCGACGAAGTCCGAATGATCCTCGTCGACCCCAAACGAGTTGAAATGGGTCAATACGACCGCATCCCGCATCTGCTCACCGCACCCGTTACCGACCCACGCAAGGCAGCCAACGCCTTGGCATGGGCTGTGCGCGAAATGGAACGCCGCTACGACCGACTCCATGCCACCGGCTTTCGAGACATCACCGGCTACAACGCCGCTGTCGCCGCAGATGAAATCAAACAACCGGTAGGAAGAAAAGACGAAGACGGCGAACCGCTGCGCTATGAGCACATGCCCTTTTACCTCGTCGTTGTTGATGAGTTGGCCGACCTGATGATGGTCGCTGCCCGAGATGTTGAGGACTCCATTGCACGACTTGCGCAAATGGCACGAGCCGTCGGCATTCACCTCGTGATCGCCACTCAGCGTCCGTCGGTGAACATCATTACCGGCGTAATCAAGGCCAACGTCCCAACCCGTTTGGCGTTTGCTGTTTCAAGTCTCACCGACTCTCGGGTGATCCTTGACCAGCCCGGAGCGGAGCGTTTAGTTGGCAAGGGCGACATGTTGTTGCTCGGTGCCTCCTCGTCAATGCCGCATCGCATTCAAGGATGTTGGGTCACCGAGACCGAAGTGCGCAAGATTGTCGAGCACTGGGTTGAACAAGCACCTGAGTTCGAGGACAACGAGTCGGTTGCTGGCGAAGTAGAGGGCGATCAACTCACCATTGCAGGCACTGATGAAATTGAAACAGCCATAGGCGTGGGGTCAGGAAATACCAGCGGTGGAGCAGGTAATGGGGCAGGCACCGGCGACAGCATTACGACAGCCATTGATGACATCACCGCGCCACCTTTTGACCCAGAATCAGATGACGAGTTGCTTCAAGCTGCCATGGAACTAATCGTGCAAACCCAGCTGGGATCAACTTCGATGCTGCAGCGCAAGCTGCGGGTGGGCTTTGCCCGAGCCGGACGACTCATGGATTTACTCGAAGAACAAGGTGTTGTTGGCCCTTCCACCGGTTCAAAAGCTCGCGAGGTTCTCATGTCACCTGAAGATCTCGAAAACCGCCGCGCCGCCTCCTAAATCTTCGCTTCTTCATTCCTCCACACATGACGCATCGCGACAGCCGATAACCATTCCATG
>JAAXHB010000250.1 GCA_012271125.1 Actinomycetota bacterium
GGCAACGGCTTGCTTGGCGCGCCTGGGCTTTTGGACCAGTGTTCGATCAGCCAACCTCGTCGTCGTGCCATTGATGCCAGCTTTGTTTCCGGGTTGACCGCTACTGGGAAACCCACGGCTTCAAGCATCGGTAGGTCTGAGGTGCTGTCGGCGTAGGCGACTGATTCGCGTAGGTCGCAGTCGTGTTCGTCGGCGAAATCAACAAGTTGCTGGTATCGGGCTTCACCAGTTGGGGGAGTGCCAATTAGTTGCCCGCTGTAGACATTGTCATCATTGGCACTTGCTCTCTCGTATGTCGCACCATCCATCTCAGCGGTGATCGTGTAATCAAACAACGGGCTCAGCGGCTCAATCACAAAATCCAACGCCCCTGTGATTAGCAACGTAATGTGCCCCGCCTTGCGATGTTCGCGCACCCTGCGCAGGCCTTGAGGAAACGACTTTGAGATCAACAAGTCGCTCAACATTTCCTGTGAGTCTTCACGGATTTGCTCTATGGGTGCGCCTTGGAATCGTCGATAGAAGTAGCGCAGGAAGTCGCTTCTGTCTTGTCGATCCAGCGACAGCAGCCTCGGCGCTTCCGCAAGGGTCTTGACCGCAAAACGCAGCCGGTCAACGTCATCCAAATTGCGGGTGGCGAGCCATGAATAACTCGCTACCACGTTGGACGCCACCAGCGTGTTCTCCAAATCAAACACGGCCAGCTGTCGTTGCGGTGCCAGCACTTGGCGTCGCAGCCGTGTGCTGCGTGATTCAACGACCCCGCTGCTTGGTGCCATCTTCAGCCGTGCTTGGGTAACCATTGACGGCAGATGCACTTCACGCACATATGAAGTCCAGTCGACAATGGATGGGTCAAAGCAATATTGCTGACGGTCTTCGGGGCTGAGGCTGCGCCACAGGTCGCTGAGTCGATCCAATTGGTAGATGGCTTCGCATTCTGCGTATGCGCCGTATAGCTCCACGTATCCGCTGGCTCGCTCAAGTTGTGTTTTGCGTTCATCTATGCGGGCGCACACCTCGGCTTGACGCCCTCGCAACGGGAGCATGGAAAGCACACGGTCGGCGGCTTCAAGGCCGCGTTGTGAGCGTTTGAGCTGCTTAGTGACTCGTCCTCGTCCTGGGAACGACCAATCTGGTGGACGTATCGGCTGGTCATGGTCGTCATAAACAGGGTTCTCGCTAAACCAGCTGCGCACAAGGTCAACGAGTTGCCCGTACTTGAGTGGGTTGACCGCTCCGCTGGCAATTTGCACTACGTCCGGTTGTTCTTGTGGTCCACGTGCTGCTACTGCCAAAATTGCTGCCACTACCAAATCCACTGGGATCACGTCGATGATTCCCTCAGGCACCCCTGGGAACTCTTTAAGCAGTCCTCTCGCGTAGGCAGCGATCACCGGCTCAGCCATGCGGAACCCTCTAATCCATCCTGGGAACGGGTCAGCAAACGCTGATTCAATAATGGATGGCCGAACGAAACTCACCGGCACATCGCCTCTGGTTTCGGTGAGTGCCCGCTCGCCGAGTGCTTTTGTGTATGCGTAAGCGTCGGGAAATCCAAGGTTGGCGGCTCGTGCTCGTCCGGCTTGGGTCATCTCATCACCAACCCAACGTTGACGCAGTTGTTCTACTTTGGCGGCGAGTGCTGGTCTGCCGGCTGCGCCTAGTTCTCGTCTTGTTTGTGCGGCGAGTTTGGCTAGCTGGTCAGGGGTGCGGCTGCGTTGTTCTGTGTCTTGTCTGGTTTGGCGTGCGCTGTTTACTTCGCTTCGCCAGTCCACGTCAACAAAAAACGGGGAACTGTCAACTAGCTGCTCGGGTGCTGCTCCGCGGCGACTGCCTGCTACGTAACAAGTCGACACCGAGATTAGATGCGCGTTTGAGTCGACGTCGTTGAGTGTTTGAGCGACGCGCATCGGTCCAAGCAAGTTGACCTCCACGGCGTCGTCGAGTGCTGCGTCAAAGCTGACAGTGGCAGCTGAGTGGATCACGATGTCGATGTTTTTGATGGCTTCGCGTCCGTCCTTGTCAAGGCCAAGTCCGTCGGTGGCTACGTCTCCGGCGATTGCGGTTACCCGCCGCTTTGTCATCTCCTCAAAGGCTTCAGTGCCCATCTCGTTGCGTAGTCGGTCAAAGGCGTCGTTACGCAAGATGTCTCGCTCAGCTCGTGCTGCTGCCCCGCGTCGTCCAGGGCGCACCAGCAGCACCAGTTCACAGTCAGGAACGGTGCGCAAAAGACGTTCGGTAATGGCAGTGCCTAAAAATCCCGTCGCCCCCGTGATACCGAGCCGTTTTCCGCTTAGCTCCTCGGCAATCACTGTCTTATGTCTACCCACCTGTAGCTAATGGTCGGTGTGGCTGTGCCGGCGGCGTCGGGCGTGGCGTTCCAGTGCCAACTCCACGAGATGATCAATTAGGTCTGGGTAAGCAAGTCCGCTTGCTTGCCACAGCCGTGGATACATCGAAATCGGTGTGAACCCGGGCATGGTGTTGAGCTCGTTTACCATCCAGCCACGGTCACCTCTGCCGTTGCGTCCATCTTCGTAGAAAAAGTCCACCCGAGCAAGCCCTTCCACACGTAGGGCTTGAAAGGCTCTAATCGCCATTTCCTGAGCTGCGGCAATTTCATCATCGTCGAGTTCAGCGGGGATGATGAGCTCAGCGCCGCCCTTGTACTTGTCGTCATAGTCATAAAACTCAGCGCCGGGGATGATCTCACCTGGCACGCTTGCCTGTGGCTTGTCGTTTCCTAGGACTGCTACTTCGATTTCGCGTCCGTTGGCAGCCTGTTCAAACAGCACGGTCTGGTCATATCTCGCCGCTAGTCGTATGGCATCTACTACTTCGGACAAGTCATGGGCTTTGGAAATACCCACCGACGAGCCCATGTTCGCCGGTTTTACAAACATTGGCAACCCAATGTCGTCAATGGAAGTTTGTGCTTCAGCGCGGATGATGTCGTCGAGATGGCAGTCGTCACCGTCCTCAACGCCACCAGGGTCGTCAATACTCGCAGTGCGCCACTGTGCATGAGGTATTCCTGCAGCTGCTAGCAGCGTGTTTGCCATCGACTTGTCCATACACATCGCCGATGCCAACACGCCCGCCCCCGCATAGGGTACTCCGGCAAGCTCCAAGAGTCCCTGAGCGGTGCCGTCTTCGCCGTTGGGTCCGTGCAGCACCGGCAATACCACCGTCATGGACGCATCCGCATCGCCTCCGTTAACCACTTGTGCGGTTCCGCCGTCGGTGGGTTTGTTCGCGATCACGGGTATCGGGTCAATCACAGGCCCGTCCGCGGTCAGGCTTTCCGGCAGCTCCCGCCCGCCTTGCAACACATTCAACGCTTCGGTCGCTCGCACCCAACGCCCGTCTTTGGTGATGCCAATCGGCTCAAGGTCGTACTTGTTCGGATCGGCAGCAGCTAACACGTGGCGTGCCGACACACACGACACCTCATGCTCAGCAGATTGCCCGCCAAAGAGCACTACAAGGCGCACCCGTTCAGCCATTAGCACCCGTCTCTAGTCTCCCAGCAGTCATTCAGCCCGCAACGCTAAACCAAACACACTCTGTGGCGGTGCCTCAATGCCTCAAACGCCGCCAATAAAATCTCACAACACCTTAAGCGGTTTGTCTAGACCGCTTGAAGGCATCGGATTAATCCCACGGAGTAGCACATTTGCGCCGATCATCGCTTGCCGTCCTTGCCCTAGTTGCTCTGCTCGCTGTCGGTTGCGGCACTTCTGAAGATTCGGTCTCAACCAGCGACGATTCCGTCTCTGACAATTCGCAGGCCTCTTCAGCCATTGCCGCAAACCCGCCAACTATGTCGGTTCCGTCGGTTGATGTTCCAGAAGCCTCTGTTCCTGAAGTGTCCGCACCTCAAGAAACCGTCCCCGAAGCGAACATTCCTGATTCCGATGTCCCATCGGCTGACGCTCCAGACCAGTCCACCGACGACCTTGCCGACGCAGACGTATCTGTTGTCACTGACCTGCCCGATGCCACTGATCTAGTCATTGATATCCCAGAAGCCAACCCGCCCGAAGTCAGTGCACTTGATGCTTCTGATATAGACGATGCCACTCCAGAAGTAACTGACTCGGCCTCTAACACATCGTCAACAACAAGCACCCCGCCCACAACCACCACCGCTACAACGACGACGACTACCACAACCACTTCGACCACCACTACAACGAC
>JAAXHB010000032.1 GCA_012271125.1 Actinomycetota bacterium
GATTTGATCTAAAAGTTCAGAGTTGTCGACTGACACGACGAAAGCGCCGATTTCGGGGACGGAATTATCAATTGCGGTGACTTCGAGTTGGCCAACGGAGGCGATGGCGGCGATTGCGTTGCTGGCGGAGTCGTTGGCGAGGGCGTCGACGGTGCCGTTGGCGACAACCTCGATTAGTTCAGGTTGGCTGAGCGAAGCGGTTTCGTCGCCGAGATAGAGGACATTTGGTGTGTTGGGGTCGGGGGTGATTATTTGGCGGCGGGTGGCGATTTCGGGAGATGAGCCAGCGGCGGTGATTACGAGGCTGCCGGTAGAAGCTGTGGCGGAAGTGCCATCGTCGTTTATTACTTGAGTGCCGTCGGCGAGGGTGCCGGCTTCGTCGGCGATACCAAGAAGCTGGAGCAAGCGGGCTTCGTTGGTGGTGTTTGCGAAAGCGCCAACAGTGTCGTCGCCGGTTAGGGCTGCGTGGCGGCGAATACGGATTACGTCTTCGGTTCGCACGAGCAGAGACTGGCTGAAATTGATGTGCCCGTCTGTGAACACCACTACTTGATTGCCGATTTCGTCAAGTGTTCGAGAATCTAACGCTGTTATTCCGCCGCCAACTAAGTCAAACTCATTCTCTGCCCTTAGCCAGATCTCATTCCAGGGGTCAATACCTGTTCTATTGAACCGTAAACCAAAGTCTGGGTTGGCTTCGATGGCGTCTAATAGGGCTGCTTCGTAACCAAGGTGGGTGTTGAAGTTTGGGGAATCTGGGTCGGGGTCGGCGGAAGATGAAACGGGGTCGTAATGGGCGAAGAACCCGTACTCGATCGTTTGGGTTGAGGTGTCGGCTTTGGAACAGCCCATTGCTAGTAGTGCCGCCCCAAAAACTAGAACTATTGATTTACGGCTAATAATCATGTGCACTATTTTTGCAGCTACGGGTATGAATCAGCAAGAACATTCAGAATGTTGACGGGAGATGGGTTAACCGATAAATGGGACAAGAGGGGCTGGGGGGAAATGGGGAGGTGAACTGGCAATGGGGAAATAAACAGCATGACCGCCGTAGGCGGGCATGTCCACAAACCGGCGGAGAGGGGTGGCCGCTAGGGCGCAGAGGTGAAGGGAGTGGAGGGGGTTAGGAGGTGATGACGAGTTGCCATTGGGCGACGGTGGAGGGGCGGCCGACCTGGTAGAAGGTCCAGCTCAAGGTGAAGTCACGACCACCGCCGTGGGTGTGACCGGCATCAATAGCTGCCTGGAGTATCGACTCGAAGGTCTCTTGGGTGGTGGCGGCAAATACCTCGTCGTTGGCATCGATGCCGTCGGGGATGACGTTGTTCTTGAGATCGAAGCGGTCGTTGGAATCCCAGGAGACAACCTGCCAGACATCAGCGTCGTTGATTTCGGTCTTGACGACTATCTCATCGGTAGCTACCGAAGCACCGCTGACGGGCAAATCGGTGGCGTGGACATCTGTGGCGGGCTGAACCCAGAGCACCACAACTTCAGCAAGGGGAACTGAGGCATCTCTGTCGCCGTTGCTGTTGGCGGCAACGTGTGCCTGCATGGTGATCTCATCGGAAGCGGCGTTGTCGCGGATGTAGTTGATCGTGACCGTGCCATCACTTCCGGTGTAAAGATTGGTTTGGGGCAAGGAGATACCCGTTGGATCGCCAACGGCGCGCATGCGGATGCCGATATTGCGGATGGGGTCGGCGTACTGGTCTAGAGCGGTGACGGTAATGGTGTCGGTTATGCCGTCGCCTTGGTCGCTGGCACGCAGGAAGCCGGCGTCACGCTCAGCACTGATGGACGTGACGTCAGGCGCGACGTTGGAATAGGTGAGCACCTTCCTGACAGGTACATCTGCGGTGTTGGAGTCGTACTGGTTATCGAGGCCATACATGGGCTCCACGTTTTGAGCTTCGGTGACACCGTTACGGTCAGCGGCGGACTCGGTAATAGTGATGGTTACGTCGGCTTCGGAGTTAGCCAGGGTGGGGATGCGGCGACCCGGCAGCATGGTGTCAATCGGGCCAAAGACAAAAGTAGCGCGACCGTTGGAGTCGGTGATGATGCGCTGGGTACCTGAAACCTCGTCGTCGTCGTAGGTGCCGGAGGTGCCCTTGTCGTCTTCGATAGTGATAGTGACGTTGTAGACGCGGTCGCCTTCGGCGGTGGGGACATCATCTTCGTCGAGAACCTGTAGCGAGGCGGTTATTTGCTCGTTGAAGTGGATGGCTTCGTTATCGTCGAGCAGGGTGGTGCCGGTTTTATCGGAAGTGAAACTCACGCCGATTTTCTTGCCGGCAGAGGAAACACCAGGCGGAACAGCGGCGGGGCTGACATGGGTTGAGATAACGGTGGAGGAGCTGACCTCGTTGCCGCTGTCGCCGGTCCAGGCGTAGAGGGTGAGGTCTTCGGTTTGGCTGATTGTTTCGTTGACGGTGATTTGCATTACGCCGTCGGCGTTTGTGACTTGATCAAGACCGCCGATGCGACAAGCGGTGGAGATAACGGACTTGACGACATTGCCGTTGCAGGTGCCATCGGAGTTGAAGGCGGCGGAGGTGTCGCCCTTCACGTAGAAGACGTTGACTTGGCCGTTGCGGACGGGCTGATGATTGGCGTCGTACATGTAGATGGTGTAAAGGGTGTTACCGTCGACAATGCCGGCGGAGTCGATGCTGATTCCTACGGGGCGGGCTTGGGTGAAGGCAAGAGCACGGGTGATAAATGACGCCATTTGGGCTCGGGTGACGGAATCTTCGGGTGAGAAGGTGGTGCCGTCTCCGGTGCCTTTGGCGATACCAAGCTCAGCGAGGGCACTGATGGCTTGCTCTACGAACAGGGGCTGGCTTTGGATGACGTCATCAAAGGATTCGTCGCTGGTTTCGCCATCAGCGATTGTGATTTTGGAGGTGTCGGGGTTGATGGCTACGCCGGAGTCAGGGGCAATGGCAAGGAAGTCGATAATGATGCGTGCCATTTCGCCACGGGAGACCACGACGTCGGGACCGAAGAGCGCAGCAGTGGTGCCGCGCATTACGCCAGCTGCGGCGGTTTGGTTGATGGCGTCTTGGATGTATAGAGGACGGTTTCTGATGTCGGTAAAGCCTTGAGAGGCGGGGACACCAAGATCGGCGTTAACTGTGCCGGCGGCACGTTGCATGAACAATGCCATTTGCCAGCGTGTGACAGTGCCACGTGGGTCAAAGGTGGTGCCGGCGCCGGTGCCGCGGGTGATGTTGTAGTGGACGAGGCAGTTGATGGCTTCTCGGTGGACGCTGGCAGAGGAGACGTCAATGAAGTTATTGTTAGTGAGGGCTTGGGAGGAGCAGGCAACGTTGTAGTCCTTGGCGTGATCGGCAACGCCGGTGAGGGCGGTAGCCGAAGGGACGGTGGCTAGCGGCGCGAGCAGGGCTGCGGCGACTAGAGCTGCTTTGATTTTGGTGGCTCGGTGAGACATTGGTGCCTTCCTTTGGAGTTCGGGTGAAGGGTATTGGCGTTTATGGCTTGGCGACTAATAGACGCCAGGTTGCTACTGATGACGGATCATCGGCATCACGGCTGTGCCAACTAAGGGTAAAGATGTTGGCACCTGCGTTGGTGTGGCCCATTGCTAGGGCACTAGCGAGAGAGTGCTCAAAGGATTCAAGCGATGTGGGGGTTGGACCGCGGTCGTTGCTGGTGTTGGTGTCTGTGACGTTGTCTTGTAGCTCAAAGCGGTCATTGGAGTCCCAGGTGACGATGCCGTATGCGCCGGACACGCCTGGCGTAAACACGACGGCTTCATTCTTGAAGACATCGGCGTCGTAGATGGCTACGGCGGAAGACATTGACTGATGGTTGTCCGCTGCCCAGACT
>JAAXHB010000033.1 GCA_012271125.1 Actinomycetota bacterium
AGCACATTCAAGGCCGATAAAGGCCGATAAAGGCCAACTCACCCACCCATACAATGACACCAATGAAAAACACCGCAAAAACCTTCGCCCTACTCGCATTACTCGGCGGCCTCTGCATCGTCATAGGCGGCGCAGTAGCCGGCCAAGGCGGCCTCACAATCGGCCTCATCCTCGGACTAGTAATAGTCGGTGGCTCCTACTGGTTCTCCGACAAGCTCGCCATCAAATCCGCCAAAGCCCAACCAACCACACCAACAACTCACCCCGAATACCACCAGATCATGACCGACCTAACCCAGCGTGCCGGCATGCCAATGCCCAAGCTCTACATCTCCCCAAACCCACAACCCAACGCTTTCGCCACCGGACGTAACCCCAACAACGCAGCCGTCTGCATCACCCATGGCCTCACCCAAGCCATGGACTGGACCGAAATAAAAGGCGTCCTCGCCCACGAACTCGCCCACATCCGCAACCGAGACGTCCTCATCTGCTCAGTCGCCGCCGCCATCGGCATGGCAATCACGTTCATCGCAAACATGATGCTCTGGGCGTCCATGTTCGCCGGCAACAACCGCAACGGCCACCCCCTCGGCCAACTCGCCTTCGCCCTGCTCGCCCCAATCGCCGCCACGCTCATCCAAGCCGCCGTCAGCCGCAGCCGAGAGTTCCAAGCCGACGCCTCCGCCGCGCAACTAATCGGCGACGGCAAACCCCTCGCAGACGCCCTCCGCAAACTCGACGCCTACTCCCACCAAATCCCCTCCGGCGTCAACCCCTCCCAAGCCTCCGCCTACATCATCAACCCCCTCAAAGCCCAAGCCCACGGAAATAGTCGAGGCAGAGGAGGCAGAGGCAGCGGAGGAACATTGCGATTTTTCAGCACCCATCCCCCAACCGAAGAGCGCATCCGCCGCCTCGAAAACAACTCCTGGGCCGGCGTCGCTTAATTCTTTTTATGACGATGACATTGATGACGACAACGGCATCTGCTACGACTTAAATAACGACGACATCATCCACGACGAATTCAACGACATAAATAACGACATAAGTAACGACGACGACAAAATCAACGGCATCTCATCAACGACATCTCCGGCACCGCCGACGGGCTAATGCTGCGCGCTAATCCCGAAAGTTCACGTACTGCAACGGCAGTTCAAAATCACCCTCTTTTAAGGCAGCAATAACAGCCTGCAGGTCATCTCGCTTCTTAGAGGTCACCCGCAGCTGATCACTTTGAGTTGAGGACTGCACCCCTTTAATCCCCATCTCTTTGATGGCTTTGTTTAATGCCTTGGCATTGTCTGAGGAAATCCCCGCCCGCAGCGCAGCCACTTGCCGCACCGCCCCACCAGACGCAGAGGACACCTCTCCGTAGTCGAGCGCCTTCAACGACACCTTGCGCCGCACCAGCTTCTCCTCTAATACTTGACGCAACGCCGCCAACCGTTCCTCTGACCCCGACCGAAGATTGATTACATCGTCACCCAGCTCAACATCGGAGTCGGTGCCCTTGAAGTCGAAGCGGGTCGCGACTTCCCGTGACGCCTGGTCCACGGCGTTGCGCACTTCTTGCATGTCGAGCTGACTTACCACATCAAAACTTGCCATACCTCCAAGATTACAAATCCCGATGGCGTGAGTTGTGCCGTCAGAGTTGAATGTTGGTGACAGAGTTAACGAGAGCGTGAGTGGGCTGGCGGGCTTGAATGCGCGCAATGCTTGCATGAGCACATTCAAGGCCGATAAAGGCCACGAACGCAGCCTGTGAGGTAGGGGCGAGCTTGGAAAATCTTTTTTGAGCGGTAGCGCATGCGTGCTCAAAAAAGATGTTTTCCAAGTAAGCCCCGTTAGTCTGACGAAAAGGGTCGGTGCCCGAGTGGCCAAAGGGAACGGGCTGTAAACCCGTCGGCTAAGCCTTCGGAGGTTCGAATCCTCCCCGGCCCACAATTACAACTACGCACATACAACTACGCACAACTCACTCCAACATCCTCTGCATAACCACGACATCGAGCCACCCCCCAAATTTGCGCCCAATCTCTCGCTCGGTTCCCACTACAGAAAACCCCAACGACTCATGCAGTCGAATCGACGCCTCATGCCCACCAACGATCCGAGCAATCATCGTGTGAAACCCTCTCGCCGCCGCCAACACGATCAACTCCTCTAGCAAACGACGCCCCAACCCTTGTCCCCGCCATTCCACATCCACATAAACACTGGACTCAACGCTCGTCCTATACGCCGCACGAGCCCGATACTCAGACAACGACGCAAACCCCCGCACCCCACCCCCAACCTCAGCCACTACTACACCTAATGCCCCATCCCTCGCCGCCAACCATTCCTCCTGCTCTTCCAAACTCCGAGGCACCAGATCGAAGGTGTGCGTTGAATGCTCTACCTCATGGTTGTAAATCCTTCGTATCGCTTCCGCATCCGAAGCAACCGCCAACCGCACATTCACTCTTGCCCCTTGCATGACAAACGTCAATATAAAAGAGAGGGGATAGCTAGTACCGCTATACCCACAAACAAAGTTGCCACCGGCATAACCACCACATCACCCCACCCCACCAGCAACCCGCTAACCTCTACTAAACGTAATCGGAGCACTCATAACAAGTGCCCCAAGCCCTTGACCCAGATTTGACTACAGCTCTGACCGACTTTCACCACATCAAGCCAGCCGAGGATGTCCAACAACAACCTCTCGCACCAACCGCAAACAAAGCGCAAAAAGGATTACCCGCATGAAGACATACATGAAAACACCTAAATGAAATTTCGCGTGTTAGGCTCTACCGCAATGAACTGGCACAAGCCGGTGCTAAGCTCTCAATGTCATTGGACCGGGCTAACCCCCGGCTCAGTGGCGCGGGGTACCTGTCACAGTCCGTTTTTGCCGATAAGGTTGGGTCGGGCAAGTCGGTGGGTCTCGCCGGTTAGCCCGGCAACAGGCTTGTGGCACCGGAATGGCCGGATGGTCACAATCGAAAACCGAAAATGGAAAGGAGGGGCAAGTGCCCCACACAAAGGGGCTGTTGCCCCACACACAAACAAAGGAGGGGCCGATGCCCCAGCTAGCTAAAACTCGGCGCACCGGGTGGGCAGTGCTCGCCGCTGCTGCCTTGTTCGCTTCGCTATTCGCCGTCGGGGCGTCCCCTGCAGGTGCTGTTACGGGCGAGGCCGAGGCCGCACGCTCTTTCAACGCCGCCTGCACCGGCGCTGCAGCCGAAGGCAACTCGTTTGCCGATGTGAGCGACGCTCACACCCACAACGCAGCTATTAGCTGCCTTGTGCACTATGGCATTACTACCGGTAGCGGTGATGGATCAACCTATGATCCACAAGGCACTGTTACCCGTTGGCAAATGGCGCTATTTATGCAGCGTGCCGCAGGCAAGACTGGCACTGATCTAGGTGCCGTAACTGATCAAGGCTTCGGTGACATTGGTGGCCTTGCTCAGAACATTCAAGACGCCATCAACCAGGTTGCTGGTGCTGGCGTTATGAGCGGCAATTCCGCTACAGCTTTTGGCCCTGGAGTAACAGTCGATCGCGGCGAGATGGCACGCATCATTGTTGATTTCCTTGCTGCCAATTCTGCAGTTAGCGGCGTTTCAGTTGCTGCGGACGGCACAATCTCAGTTTGCAGCGGTTGTGTAGACAACGATGGTACTGACCAAGATGGCTCTGACGAGTCATTTGCTGATGTCACAGCTACCCAACCCGTTCATATTGATAGAGCTGTAAGGGCTCTTGCCGAACTTGGCATTGCCCAAGGCACCGGTGATGGCACATCTTTCTCCGCAGACGCAGCCGTGTCTCGCGGTCAGATGGCAGCCTTCATTACCCGTGCTCTGGCGTTCACTTCCGCTAAGCCAGCAGGTCTAAGCATTACTCCAACAGGTACTGTTATGGATGGCAACACCATTTATGACATTACTTATTTGGATGCCAACCACGCTCCAATTCGTAATGCTCGTATTGATGCCTTTTATTCGCTTAGCGATGGCACAGATGCCTTCACCGCCGAAGGTACATGCAGTGCTGATGTTGTTTTCCAGCTTGATGAAAATAAGGACTCTGAAAGTGAGTGCTCAATTGATGGCCTAGACCAAGTAACAAACGGCAGTGGTCAACTGCGAGTGTCTGTGCCCGCAACTGTCAATACAGAGCGAGGCGTCTCTTTGTTCGTTTGGACCGGCACCGAGGACACTATTCTCGGCTCCAGCGTGTCCCCACGCCATCACTACGATCCTCCCGCTGACCCACCGGCAGAAAATGTCACAGGTTCTGAGATTTCGGTGACTTTCACTTCTGGTGATACAGAGCTTGCACCAATTGGTGAGAGCAATAATCAGCCCGTAATGGAAGACCTTATGTTCAGTGAAGTAATCACCGTTACGGTCCAAGTAACTGATGATACGGGAACCAGTGCTGCCGAAGAAGATCGTGTCTATGACGCCGAAGTTCGTTACATCGACACAAAGGGCACAGGGCCCAATGGCGATGACACCGAGGAAGCCATGGCCTTCCGCTTAGTGACTGACGATAGCGGTTCAGCATCCTTCAGTTTTGGTGGTGTAATGGCTCTGCTTGGTGGCCGAGCGCCTACGGATAATGAGCCCAACCTTGAAATTGATGTGGTAATTGTGGAAAATCCCGTTGATTCTGAAGGTAATGATGACTCAACCGGGAACCAGACCACTATGTGGGGCTTGGGAGATCAGTACGACACGGCAACAGCTGAATCTGAGGAAACCACATCGTTCCGTTACTCCACAGAGGCTTCTGTGGTAACCAATCTCACTGCCTCGCGTGACGGTGGTTATCTCCGTGCAAGCGCTGAAAATGATGGAGTCTCCGATTCCCTTTCCGTACTTGTCACTGACCAGTACAACAACCCCATGGGTAGTGTTCCAGTCACTGTCTCTGCGACAGCTAATGCCAATGGTGTGGAGACTCTGTCGGTTGCCCTGTACACGGGCAGTGATGGCATGGTGACTATTTCTTATCGACGAGCTAGCGATACTTCAGCACTAGTTACTATGGCCGCTGAGTACGATCCTGATCCCGACACCAACAGTGATGAAGTCACTGGCACAGTGAATGTTCTATGGGTAACAGAGAACGTTTCAGCAACAGGTAGCGAGGAAACAGTTGAAGCAGGTGACCCCAGCCAAAACGAAGCTGTTGTCGATACTGACAGTGGCTATGAGGTTGTTACCTGGGACTCTAACGATCGTTACAACATCGTTGATGAAACCGACGAAGACAACACGAATGACGCTGCTCCAGGTCTTCCTGCGACCCAAGCTGAGTTTGAAGCAGCTCTTACTGCTGCGTTAATGGCTAACGCTGATGAATCAGGCAGTGTTACGATTCAGTTGAGTTGGGTTAACTTTAATTCCAGCAACTCGTCGGCAGTATCAACTTGGACTCTCCTACTTTCGTAATAGTCCATGAGATATAGCTAAGGATTCTTTGAATCTTTAGCAAGTACAAAGGAGAGTCCCGACCCAATGGGTCGGGACTCTCTCGCGTCCACAGGTCAATTCCCAAGTTTTACCCTCTCTGTCGCGTATATTTATAGAACAAATCATCTCTAAGGAAGGGCCCATGCCCCACAAAACAACAACATTGCGCGCACTATGGCAAGCACTTGTTGCGCTTGCTCTCGGCGGGGCTCTCCTAGTCGTTGCTAACTCAATGGCCAGTGGCGAACCTGGCGAGGCCGACTACGCCAAGTCTTTCAACGCTGCCTGCACCGGTAGTGCCCTCGACTCAAACGACTTCACCGATGTCAGCACCGCCCACACCCACAGCGCAGCCATCAACTGCCTAGTCCACTATGGCATCACCCAAGGCACCGGCGATGGCTCCACCTTTGATCCTCAAGGCACCGTTACCCGTTGGCAAATGGCACTCTTCATGGAACGTGCCGCTTCTAAAACCGGTGCCAATCTTGGTGTTGCTTCCGATCAATTTTTCCGAGACATAGGTAACCGTCCCGACTACATCCAAGACGCCATCAACCGCACCGTCGCCGCTGGTGTCATGAGCGGCGAATCAGCCCGAGTCTTCGGCCCCGACGTCCTTGTCTCACGTGGCGAAATGGCACGCATCATCATTGACCTTCTCGCCATCAGCCCAAATAGCGGTGTAACCATTGATGATTCTGAAGTAATCCGTGTTGCCAATGGCAAGCTCAGCGACGAATCCTTCCCCGACTCAGTGCGTACCCAATCCATAATCGTCGACCGCGCCGTCAGTGCTCTCGCCGAGCTAGGCATCGCCAAAGGCACCGGCGATGGCACCAACTTCTCACCCACTAACTCAGTTACCCGCGGCCAGATGGCAGCCTTCATCACCCGCGCACTTGCTTTCACCAACGCCCGCCCCGCCGGTATCAGCATCGAACCCACCGGTGTTTCCACCGACGGCTCAGACTCCCTCTATGTAGTCACCTACCGCAGCTCCACACACCAACCCATCCGCAACGCCCGCATTGATGCCTTCTACCTGAAAGGCGAAACTACTCACGCCTTCAACTCAGATGGCAGCTGCAATCTCAACGTCCTTCAATCTTCCCTCTCACGTGCCTGCGTAATCGATGGAGTTGACCAGTTAACCAACGCTCAAGGTCAAGTTTCCGTCTCTGCCCAAGCCGTGGCAGACCGCAACGAGGGCCTTACCCTCTGGGCATGGACAGACAGCATCGGTAGAAACTTTGGACGCAACACGCCGGTCACAAGCCACTACACCGCACCACAGGAAGCCCCCGTCGTTTCCATAACCGGAACCGACATCACCCTCACCTATACCTCATCTGCCTCAGGTGACACCCCCACAGGTAATGGTGAATACCTACGCTTTGATGAAGTCATCACCGGCGAACTTCAAGTAATAGGTGCCAACGGCGTCGCCACCAGCGAAGACGGCCGTGTTTATAACGTAGAAATCACCATCACAGACGACAATGGCACTCCCGGCACCGGAGACGATTTAGACCTCACAGACAAACGTCAACTCATAACCGACTCCCTGGGCTATGCCTCATTCACTTTCGGTCCCATCAACGAACTGCTACGCAACAACCGCACCCCAACCGAGTCAAATACTCTGCTGCCCGTAACCGTCACCCTCAAAGAATCCTCAATAGACCGCGATGGCATCGATGACGCCGGAGGCACCGGCACCCGCTACGGCCTCGACAACCAGTACACAACCGCCACCGCTACGGACACTCACACTCTCACCGTCCGCTACTCCAACGCTGCCCCATCGCTGCTCGCCATTCAGGCGTACACCGAAAACCGCTACCTGCGTGCCACCTCAGAGGGCTTTGGCGCATCCGACATCCTCACAGTCCGTGCCTTTGACCAATACTCCGATCCAATCAGCAGCATCGGTATCCGTATCACTGGCGATGCCACCACCACCGTCCCGAGTGGCACCCTCTACACCGGCAATGATGGCACCGCAACTATTTCCTATATTCGAGATTCCGACCGCCCCGGCGTTGTTCGCATGACCGCAACCGTCAACCCAGAACCAGACAATGGCCCCTTCACTGCTACCGCCGATGTGGTCTGGGCAGCGGACAAC
>JAAXHB010000034.1 GCA_012271125.1 Actinomycetota bacterium
GGTTAGAGCGCACCCCTGATAAGGGTGAGGTCGTTGGTTCGATTCCAACTAGCCCCACGCCCCGCCTCAGAAATCACCATGTCTTGTCAACAAATCTTCTGCTAGCGATTACCGATGATTACCGAAGATGATTACCGATGATGATTAGAAGTATCTTCACACTTCTCCGCCGAGCAATCGTGGCAATGTTTGCCGGTTTGGCTGTTACCGCTGCAGTGCGCATGCGCTCCAAAGGTGGCGTCAAAACTCAAACTGGCGGCTGGCGCGAACTCACAGCTGACGAGCTAGTCGACTAGTCGCATACGCGCCGTGCCCACATCTGCCACATCATCTAAATCCGCTCTCGTCGTCGGTGCCGGCGTCACTGGACAACGCATCGCCACACACCTCCAAACAAGCGACGCCTTCTCCCAAGTCGAACTTCACGCTCCTGAACATCGCCTGCTTAGCCAATCACCGCGTCTCGCTAATGGCAATTCCAACGGCACGCCTGAGTTGCCTGAAGGATTCGATATAGCCGTTATCGCCACCCCATCTGACACCCAAGCAAAACTTGCCCGAGCTGCGCTGGCGACCGGTGCCGCAACTGTTACCACCACCAATGAAATCGCCGAAACCAAACAACTCCTCGACAGCGACGCCGAAGCCAAATACCACGAAGCACCTCTAATTGTCGGCGCAGCCTTCATGCCCGGCTACACCTGTCTGCTCGCACGACTTGGAGCATCTGAACTCACCACCGTTGACGAAATACATGTCGCCAAAGCCGGCACCGGCGGCCCAGCTTGTGCTCGCCAACATCACCGAGCCCTGAGCAGTCCCGCCATCGACTGGCGTGATGGACGCTGGCAGCGCCGAGTCGGCGGCTCCGGTCGCGAACTTTGCTGGTTCCCCGATCCAGTCGCCGGTCGCGACTGCTACCGCGGTGCCCTGCCCGACGCCTTGTTGTTAGTTCCAGCCTTCGATGGCGTGGATCGTGTAACCGCTCGCATGGCAGCAACTCGCCGTGATCGCCTCACCGCCCCTTTGCCAATGTTGCGTCGTCCGCATCCCGAAGGGGGAGTGGGCGCAGTTCGTGTGGAGCTACGCGGCTGGAGCAACGGCGAACGTCGAGTGGTCGTGCTTGGTGCTTGCGAACGTCCCGCAAGTGGTGCTGCTTTCACCGCCGCAGCTACGGCGATTTACCTCGCCACCCACAAGGTCGATGCCGGTGCTCGCGGCCTCGCCTCTCTCACCGACTACAAGCCCATTCTGAGCACAATCGCCGAGCTAGGTATGCGCCCTTCCCGCTTCGAAGGCGTCACCACCTCTGGTTAATTTTTTCGGTTAATCCTCACCCCCTAACTGAAACAACTCAACAACTCATCATGAACGGCACTGTTGGTGCCAAGTGCTGAGCCATTCTCCCAATCCGGTTTCCCGCTGGTATTGCTAAAGCGTCCGCCGGCTTCAGCCATGATCACCGGCATTGCCGCCACATCCCAGTTCGCGCACTGCGGGTCAATCATCGCCGCCGCCCGTCCCGTCGCCACCAGCGCGTAGCCGTAGGCATCTCCCCAAGTGCGCACCCGTGCCCCTGCCTCACGCACTTTCGATAAGGCCGTCTCCGGCCAATATGACAACCCGCTAGTGCACACATAGGCACCGTCAAGAGTCGCTGTATCGCTCACTCGGCACGGCGATCCGTTCCAAAACGCTCCAAGTCCTCGCCCTGCCCAAACACACTCATCCAAGCCCGGCAAATAAATCACCCCAACGGCTGGGCCGTCATGGTCCACCATCGCCAGCAAGGTCGCATACAAAGGCACGCCTTGCACAAAGGCTTTCGTCCCATCAATTGGGTCAATCACCCAAGTCCTCGCGGCGTTATCAGCCTTCTCACCGTCCTCGTCATCAATTTCCTCACCGATCACTTCGTCACCAGGAAATCGCTCCCCCAACCGTTGACGTAACAAGGTCTCTACGGCAATGTCAGCTTGTGTTACCGGCGACCCATCGGCTTTGCTCTTTGCTTCTAACGTCGACGACTGAAACCAGTCCAGCGTTAATCGCCCTGCTTCCTTCACTGCTTCAACCGCAAAGTCCATGACGCTTTGATCCGCCGCCGTACTTGCTTGTTCCGTCACAAGCTACCTCCTTTATGAAGTATCACTGAATACTCCGATAGTAGTGAAAGGGTATGACAGTGCTAAAGTGCGCGGCATGTACAACCCAACCATGTACACCGACAACTCGTTGCAAAGACTTCACAAGGTCGCGCAACTCTACGCAGACGCCACCGCTCTCCAAGAGCGAGCCCAACGCTGCCGAGACGTGGCACACACCCTGGCTGTCCGCAAGGAGGCAATCTCGCAACGGGCACAGCCAGTCTTTGCCCTCCACAACGATTCTGTCTGGCAAGGTCGTGCCGCCGACGCCAGCCGTGCCCACCTCCAGCGAGTCACCGGCATGTCGCTCTACTACGTCGGCCAAGACTTGGCAACGCTTAACCGAGCCCTGCTCGTGGAAGCCGAAACCCTGACCCTTGAAGCCTCAGCGATCACCCGCCAAGCCCGCACCGAAGAAGCCGAAATCACCGTGCTTGATTTCGATTCCCAACTATTCCAGGAACCCATTCGACCCCACTAGATCCCATCTGGTTCCAATTGCGCCTAGCGTGCCATCATGTTGAACACGCTGCGCTCGGTCTTGCAATTCCGAGAAATCAGCGTTGACCCCGTCGAGCGCCGCCTTCGAAAAACCGCCTCTGTCAACGACCTGCGCCGCATCGCCAAACGCCGCCTCCCCGGCGGAGTCTTCGACTACATCGACGGTGCCGCCGAAGACGAACTCAGCTGCGCCCGCAACATCGCAGCGCTACAACGCCTCGAGCTGCACCCTCGCGTCCTGCGAGATGTCTCCATTGTCGACACCACCACCAAAGTCCTCGGTAAAGATGTCACCTTCCCGCTCATCCTCGCCCCCACCGGTTTCACCCGCATCGCCGACCCTGAAGGCGAACTCGCAGCAGCAAGAGCCGCCGAGCGTGCCGGCATACCCTTCACCCTGTCGACCATGGGCACCCGCTCAGTAGACGAAGTCGCCGCCGCCGCGCCGACTGGACGTCATTGGTTTCAGGTCTATGTTTGGAAAGACCGAGACCTCGTCACCGAAATGATCCAGCGCGCCGCCGAAGCCGGCTTCGAAGCTCTATGCGTCACCGTCGACACTGCCGTTTTAGGCCGCCGTGAACGTGACGTTCGCCGAGGCCTCACCCTGCCACCTCGCATCGGTGCAGACACAATCATCGACGGGCTCCTCCACCCCGAATGGACGCTTCAATTTCTACGATCCGAGCCGATTACCTTCGCCAGCTTCGCCCACAAGGCTCCCGACGGTGCCGACAGTGCGGTCAACCTCGCCAAGTTCATGGCAACCCAGTTCGACCCTGCCCTGACCTGGGACGACATCGAATGGATTCAGTCCCAATGGGACGGCCCGGTCTTGCTCAAGGGTGTTCAAACCGTTGACGACGCGCAACAAGCTCAAAAACAAGGCCTCGCCGGAGTGATCTTGTCCAACCATGGCGGACGACAACTTGACTCAGCTCCGGCAATCATCGACTTGGTCGCTCCTGTTGCCGACGCTGTCGGCGGCAAAATCGACATCATCTGTGACGGCGGTATCCGTCGTGGCAGCGACATCATCAAAGCCGTCGCACTTGGTGCCAACGCTGTCATGATGGGCCGTCCCTGGCTTTATGCCCTCGGCGCAGCAGGCGAGCGCGGCGTCGACTGGGTCATCAACCATCTACATACATCGATGATAAGAGACATGCAACTTTCAGGCGTCACCTCTATCTCCGACCTCACCCCCACCCTCATCCACCACCGCTAAGTTGTTGAAGATCAGTGGACGTGATACGTTGTCTCTGCCCAGCCGACTCCTAGAGGGTCGGCTTTACCGATGCCCGTCCTTCGATTTCTAGTGTCGAGGTGACGGGCATCACCATTTCTGGGGCTTCGTAACGTCGCCGATTTGTGTTGGTAGCTGACATTTCAGAAAATCCACTTTGGAAAGTTTGTACCACCAATGGCCACCAACTCCTGATGCTGAATCGCCACCAAGGCTATTAGCTAGTGGATTTTTACTTGGATTTATTACACATGTCGGGACACGCTTTCGACACTCACGCAATGGCATGCAAAGGTCGCTGTCGTTTGACACCACCAAGACGGCATCAACTGAGTGTTGCAGCACGTCGAGAAGCAGATGTGATGCCAAGTTCACGTCGCTGCGCTTTTCCTCTGTTCGTAGATATGAAACTATAAACCGTGCGTCTCTTATGACCTTTCCACTTTTGTCGTGAATTAGCACTGGTTGCTTTGGCACTGCTACTTCAGGTTCCTGATTAGGGCCTAACGTACCCAGTGGCGCAGAGCGAACAGACGCAAAAAACTTACCTTCTTCGAAAATGTCATATGACTTCTGGCTCGTCAGCGCTGCGACATACCGATCTTGCCTATTTCGTTTGTGCGGATTTTCCCGTCCACTCACAAAAGCAGTGCAGTAGACGACATTGGCAACTTCAGCACCTTGCAAACGCCATGACTTATTTTGGCGAACAAGACGTTCACCTAACTTTCGGAGGTCAAGCCATTTCCATCCCGGCGTGCCTCGTCCGAAGATGCTCCGACCGCCGTAGTAGAGGTTGAATCCGTCTATGTAGACACCCACACGCATTGTGACAATATATCAGAACATCTTAAACATCATGAAAAAAAATAAAATTGAACTAACATAAATGTTTTGCTTGTGCCCATAACGGGCAGACTTCACCAATGACAAGCCTTCCCGTAGCCGACCTGCGCAACGAAGCCGTCGACCATCTCCTGCCGCACTTCACCCCAGGACGTTTCTGGTCTCAATCCGAAAACATGATTGTGATCGAAAAAGGCGAAGGCTGCTACCTCTTCGATACCGACGGCACCCAATACCTCGATGGCATGGCCGGCCTATTCTGCACTAATCTCGGCCACGGTCGCACCGACCTTGCCAACGCCGCCGCCGAGCAAATGAACCAGCTCGGCTTCTACCAAAACTGGAACTTCGCTCACCGCCCCGCCATAAACGCCGCCTCACTAATCGCCAATGTCGCCCCAGGTGACCTCAGCGAAGTCTTCTTCGTCAGTTCCGGCTCCGAAGCCGTCGAATCAGTCCTCAAGTTCGCCCGTTGCTATCACCTCGCCAATGGCGACACCCAAAGAACCAGAGTCATAGCCCGCCACTGGGCATATCACGGCACCACCCTCGGCGCACTATGCCTCACCGGTGTTCCCGGAATCCGTGACCCATTCGTTGACATGCTCGGAATCGACGTCACCCATGTCCCCAACACCCTCGGCTGGGAAACCGACCCCGCAGCCGCCGGCGATATCTACCAGCTGACCTGCGTTCAAGCCGTCGAACAAGCCATCCTCGACGCCGGCCCCGAAACCGTCTCAATGGTCATCGCCGAACCCGTCCAAAACGGTAGGGGAGCACTCGTCCCCCCCGACGGCTACTGGCAAGAACTACGCCGCATCTGCGACAAATACGGCGCACTTCTCGTCGCCGATGAAGTCATCAACTCCTTCGGACGCCTCGGCTACTGGTTTGGCAGCGAACGCTTTGGCGTAGTTCCCGACCTCATCACCTTCGCCAAAGGCGTCACCAGCGCCTACCAACCCCTCGGCGGCTTCGTCGCACGCAAAGAACTCGTCCAAAAAGTCTGGGACTCCCCACTCGGCAGCTTCCACCACGGCTCCACCTTCGGTGGCCACCCCGTCGCAACTGCCGTCGCCTGCGCCACCATCAAGGCACTGCGAGAAGAATCCGTCCTACAAAACGTCTTAGACAACGAAGACGGCATCGCAAAACGCCTAGCCGCCCTCGCCAGCGCACACCGTTGCGTCAAAGACACCCGCGGCGGCGGCTATCTCCACGCCGTTGAGTTCATGGCCAACAACCAAACCGGCCAAGACCTAACCGACGACCAAGCAGCCGAACTCATCGCCGGCGGCACGCTCGAAAAATTCGTCCGCGACGCCCGCATCCTGGTGCGCCCCGACAATAGGGGAGCGTCAATGCTGATGATCTCCCCGCCCCTAATCGCCGATGAAGCCGTGCTCGACGACCTCGCCGCCCGCCTCGACCAAGTCCTCGACCAAGTCGACGCCTGGGCAAACCCCTAACCAGCACCGTCCACACCCGTCACCGGCAACTAATTTTCTCCTATCCCAAATCTTGAACCCCTAACTTGACCCGCCTCGGCTTCCTGCTCGACAGCGCCAGCTGCATCGGCTGCCACGCCTGCACGGTGGCATGCAAAGCCGAACACGACGTGCCCCTCGGCGTCAACCGCACCTGGGTCAAATACATCGAACAAGGCGAGTTCCCCGCAGCTACCCGCCACTTCTCAGTCATGCGCTGCAACCACTGCGACAACGCCCCCTGCATCAAAATCTGCCCAACAAACGCCCTCTACCGAGCCCCCAACGGCGTGGTCGATTTCAACGACAACAACTGCATCGGCTGCAAAGGCTGCATGAACGCCTGCCCCTACGACGCCATCTACA
>JAAXHB010000251.1 GCA_012271125.1 Actinomycetota bacterium
CTCTACAAGGGCGACATCCTGCCCTATCGAATCGCATCTGAAGACAAGGCAACCCGCGAGGCAGCCATGGCAGCCGGTGCCACCGCCGGACCGAGCTCAGACGCCACTGGACAGATCGTGTCATCCACAGGTGCTCGCCGTGACTACGACGAAGAGCCCGCACCTCTCGTCGGACTCGCCGACCCAGAGTTCGAGAAACTGCTCGACGAAGAAGCCGCCATCGAAGCCTCCACCCGTGACTCAACCGAGACGCCGCACTTCCGCCCAGGAGACGACTGATCATGTTGATGCCACGCAAAATCGCGCACCGCAAACACCACCGCGGCCGCACCAAAGGCGTCTCCAAAGGACGCACCGAGGTCGTCCAAGGCGACTACGGCATCCAAGCGCTCGGCCCGGGCTGGGTCACCGCTCGCCAGATCGAAGCCGCCCGTGTAGCCATGACCCGCCACATCAAACGCGGCGGCAAAGTCTGGATCAATATTTTCCCCGACAAACCCGTCACACAAAAACCCGCCGAAACCCGCATGGGATCGGGCAAAGGCAACCCCGAAAAATGGGTCGCAGTAGTGCGCCCCGGCCGCATCCTGTTCGAACTCTCCTACCACGACGAACAAATCGCCCGCGAAGCAATCAACCGCGCAATCCAAAAACTGCCGATGAAAGCCCGCTTCGTGGTCCGCAGGGAGGGCTTCTAATGGCACGCGCCAAGTCCGTCACCGACATGGGCGACATGGACCTCCTCGAGGCACTCGGCACCGCCCGCCAGGACTTGTTCAACCTGCGCTTTCAGTTTGCGACGGGTCAACTCGATGACTCTTCAAGCCTCAGCAAGGCACGCCGAAATGTGGCACGCCTGATGACCGAGCTTCGGGTCCGAGACATCGAGGCAACCGAAGATGCCATCGCCGAAGCTGTTGCCGCTGGTGCTGCCGCTGACAATGCCGATGACGCTGCTGATGGCTTCGACGCCGCGAACGCTGACGACAACGATGACGCTGCTGATGACTTCGACGCCGCGAGCATCGAAGCTGATGATGACGACGACGCTGATAGGGACGATGTTGATGACGACGATAAGAACGACGACAACTAGGAGAGTGTGAAGGTGTTTCGCAAAAAGAAAAAAGAAGAAGCAACAGAGACCGTTACTGAGACGGCGACCGCCGACGTTGTCGAGGAGGTTGTTATCGAGGATGTCGCCGCTGATGACGTTGTCGTCGACGACGTCATCGACACTGCCGCGCCTGAAGAGATTGCCCCAGAAGAAGTCGTCACAGAAGAAGTTGTTACAGAAGAAGTTGTCGCAGATGCCGTCACCGAGACAGCGCCTGTCGCCGCAGACGTTGTCGTCGAAACACCCGCAGCAGATGTCGTTACCGAACCCATCACCGAAACAACCCCAACAACCCCGACCCCAACTCCGCAAGAACCCGCCCACATCAGCTCCCGTCCCAACATTCGCAAAATCCGCGAAGGCATCGTCGTGTCCAACAAAATGGACAAGACCGCCGTCGTTTCCACCACCGACCGAGTCCGCCACCGCCGTTACGCCAAGACCGTGGTGCGCACCTCCAAGCTGTTCGTACACGACGCCAACAACGATCTCGGCATCGGCGACAGAGTCCAAGTCGCCGAAACTCGCCCAATGTCAAAGAGCAAGCGCTGGCGTCTGGTGAAGGTGCTTGAGCGAGCTCAATGATCCAGCAGGAAACCCGGCTACGGGTGGCGGACAACTCCGGCGCGAAAGAGGTGCTGTGCATCAAGGTGCTCGGCGGCTCGCGCCGTCGTTACGCCTCGATTGGTGACGTCTTCGTGGCGACCGTCAAAGACGCCATCCCCGGTGCCGCAGTGCGCAAGGGCGACGTGGTGCGCTGCGTGGTCGTGCGCACCCGCAAAGAAAAGCGACGCACCGACGGCAGCTACATTCGCTTTGACGAAAACGCCGCCGTGCTGATCGACAACAACCTTCAACCACGAGGCACCCGCATCTTCGGCCCGGTCGGGCGGGAGCTGCGCGACAAGCGCTTCATGCGCATCGTGTCACTCGCCCCGGAGGTGCTCTAGATGGCTTACAAGGCGAGTTCCAAAAAGGCGAGCACAAAAAAGCAGCGTCTGCGCTCGCAGCGTTCCAAGCAGGGGCGCAAGATGAAAATCATCAAGGGCGACAGGGTCATTGTGCTAACCGGCAAAGACGCCGGCGTGACCGGTGCCGTCGAGCGGGTCATCCCCGAAGCGGGTCGGATCATCGTCGAAGGCGTCAATGTCCAGAGCCGTCATCAACGCCCGACTCAGCAGGTTCAACAAGGCGGAATCATCGACAAGACCATGCCGATTGACGCCTCCAACGTCGCCGTCTTGAGTCCGACCGACGGCAAGCCAACCAAAGTCGCTTACCGCTTCGACACCGACGGCAAAAAGGTGCGCATTTGTCGACGAACAGGAGCAGACCTGTGAGCCCCGCCTCCGCTGCTGCTGCCACCGACAACGGCTACAGGCCACGCCTGCGTCGACTTTATGACGACGAGATCCGCGCTGCTCTCAAAGACCAGCTTGGCCTCGACAACATCATGATGGTGCCACGCCTCGACAAAATCGCCCTCAACATGGGCGTCGGCGAAGCCATCGCCAAGGCCAGCGCCCTCGAAGGTGCCGTAGCGGACATGTCAACCATCTCCGGACAAAAACCCGTCGTCACCCGCGCCAAGAAATCCTTAGCGAGCTTCAAGGTGCGCACCGGCAACGCCATCGGTTGTCGAGTCACCTTGCGAGGCGACCGTATGTATGAGTTCTTCGACCGCCTGGTGTCGCTTGCCATTCCGCGTATTCGTGACTTCCGAGGCTTGTCGCCCAAGTCATTTGACGGCTCAGGCAACTATTCGCTAGGCATCCAAGAGCAGCTGATCTTTCCCGAAATCGACTACGACGCTATTGACGCAGTCCGAGGGATGGACGTAACAATCGTGACCACAGCAAAAACCGACGCCGAAGGCAAAGCCTTGCTCGATGCGTTCGGTTTTCCGTTCAGGCGCTAGCCGCCAACCGACACCGAACCGACCCAAACCAGGAAGGGCAGATGGCAAAAAAAGCGTTAATCGAAAAGCAACAACGCAAGCCGAAATACACATCGCAGGCCTACACACGTTGTCGGCGATGCGGCCGACCGCGCTCGGTCTACAAGAAGTTCGGCCTATGTCGAATCTGCCTGCGCGACCTTGCCCACGCCGGCGACCTGCCCGGCGTTAAGAAGGCGAGTTGGTGAACCTATGGCAATGACAGACCCAATCGCAGACATGTTGACCCGCATCCGCAACGCCAACGTGGTGATGCACGACGAGGTGTCCATGCCGTCGTCAAAGCAAAAACGCGCCCTAGCGGAGCTATTGATGCGTGAGGGCTACATCACCTCGTACTCAGAAAACGACAACGACCCGCGCCCCGGCAAAACGCTGGTTATCGAGATGAAGTACTCCGACGAACGAGACCGAGTCATCTCCGGCCTCAAGCGGATTTCCAAGCCAGGATTGCGCATTTACTGCCAATGCGACGAGGTTCCTCGCGTTCAGGGAGGTCTCGGCCTAGCGGTGCTGTCAACAAGCAAGGGTTTGATGAGCGACCGTGAAGCACGACGCAACCGCACCGGCGGCGAAGTGCTTTGCTTCGTTTGGTAGTTGACTAGAACGCTTAGGACAAGGAATAACGACAGGGAGGTGATGTAAATGAGTCGAGTAGGTAAGGCACCGGTGGTGCTGCCATCCGGTGTGTCAGTTGAAATCTCAGGGCAAAGCATCACCGTGACCGGCCCCAAGGGCAGCCGCCAACGTGATCTGCCCGCCGAGATCAGCGCACGTCAGCAAGAGCAGTTTGTTTATATAGAACGTGCCGACGACACCGCACAGAACAAGGCGCTTCACGGCTTGACCCGTTCGTTGGTTAACAACATGGTTATAGGCGTCAGCGAAGGTTTCGAAAAAGACTTGCGCATTCACGGTGTCGGCTACCGAGCTCGGCTGGTATCGCCAAGCAAGATCGAGATGGCGCTGGGCTTTAGCCACGTGGTGAACGTCAGCGCCCCCGAAGGCATCGAGTTCGAAGTGCCCCAGCCGACCCAAATCCTCGTCAAGGGCATCGACAAGCAACTCGTTGGTCAGGTCGCCGCTGATATTCGCCGCTGGCGCAAGCCCGAGCCTTACAAGGGCAAGGGCATTCGTTATTCCGATGAGCGTGTCCGCCGCAAGGCCGGCAAGGCCGCCAAGAAGTAATTGGCAAGAAGTAGGTATCGCAGAGCAATGACTGATCCTTCCGCACATCGCCGCATCATGCGCGTCCGTCGCCATCGTCGCATCCGTAAGAACCTCACCGGTTCGGGTGTCCGACCTCGTCTGTCTGTGTTTCGCTCAAGCAAACACATTTCCGCGCAGCTCATCGACGACACCCGCGGCGTCACCATCGCCTCAGCATCCACCCTCGAAGGTGACATGCGCAAAAAAGGAGGCGGCAACGTTGACGCTGCGGAAAAAGTTGGCGGGCTCATCGCCGAGCGTGCTAAAGCACAGGGCATAACCCAAGTGGTTTTCGACAGGGGCGGCTACCGCTATCACGGACGAGTGGCGGCTCTCGCTGACGCCGCCCGCACAGCAGGTCTGGAGTTTTAATGGCTATCGACGAAAGCACTATGACCGGTGGGCTGCGCGAGTCCCGCGTAATCCACATCAACCGAGTCGCCAAAGTCGTCAAAGGCGGACGGCGGTTCTCGTTCACCGCGCTCGTCGTTATCGGCGACGGTGCCGGCAAGGTCGGCCTCGGCTACGGCAAGGCAAAAGAAGTCCCCTTGGCAATACAAAAAGGCACCGAAGAAGCCAAGCGTGCCGTGTTTGATGTCCCCATGGCCGGCTCCACCATTGTTCACCCAGTGATCGGCTACAACGGTGCCGGCCGTGTGCTGCTCAAGCCCGCCGCCCCCGGTACTGGTGTTATCGCCGGCGGTGCTGCCCGCGCCATCTTGGAAGAAGCCGGTATCGCCGATGTGTTGTGCAAGTCGCTTGGCTCACCCAATCACATCAATGTCGCTCGTGCCACCATCGATGGGTTGCGTGCCTTGCGCCGCCCCGACGAGGTCGCTCGCTTGCGTGGTCTCGACCCGACTGAGTTTTTGCCCGAAGGCCTGTGGCGTGCCTATTCCGAAACTCTTCATGAGCGCGCTAATCCGGTGGTTGTTGAAGATGTCTCCGACGACTCTGTCGAGTCAGTCGATGAGGCAGCGGTTGCGTCATGAGCCCCGCCAAAAAGGACTCCGCCATGATAAAGGTGACGCAGGTGCGCTCCGGTATCGGCACCAAGCCCAAACAGCGCGGAACCCTGCGCGCCCTGGGCTTGGGACGCATTGGCAAGTCCAACGTTCTGGCTGACCGCGGCGAAATTCGTGGCATGATCAACCGCGTCCCGCATCTTGTCAAGGTAGAACCCGTCGATAAGGACGCAGACAAGTGATCAAGCTCCACGATCTCCAACCACCCGAAGGCTCCCACAAGCGCGCCAAGCGAGTCGCTCGCGGCATCGCCGGACGCGGCGGTAAGACCGCAGGCCGTGGCATGAAGGGCCAAAAGGCTCGCAGCAAGGTGCCAGTCGGTTTCGAAGGCGGGCAGATGCC
>JAAXHB010000035.1 GCA_012271125.1 Actinomycetota bacterium
AGCGGGTTGCGTGGATAGGCGGTGGTTTCCACTTCGCCTTTTTTCATTTGTTCAACGACAGCTGCGGTTTCGAGCAGGTCGGCTCGATGCTTGGGGAAAATCTTGCCTCGACTGGGTTCGCCTACCCGATGCCCTGCCCTACCGATGCGTTGCAACCCGGACGCCACTGACCCAGGCGACGACACCTGCACGACCAAGTCAACCGCACCCATGTCAATGCCCAACTCCAGCGTTGAAGTCGCTACAAGTCCTCTCAACTCGCCCCGCTTTAGCTCATCTTCAATAAGCAGTCGCCTAGGACGCGACAACGACCCGTGATGCGCCTTAACCAACTCAACCCCCGGACCGCTCCCAACCTGCTCATCTCCCATTCCCACCAACCGCACATCACTATGACAACCACCACTCCTGCCCTCGCTCCTCTCCTCCCCACCGCCCGTCTCCACCGCACCACCTGTCTCCCCCTCACCGCTTCCACCCACGCTCTCCCCCTCACCTCTTGCTGCCCCCTCCCCTACACCGCCCGCAGGCATTATTGGAGAAGAACTTGAGGCGGTGTCGTAACTCCCTTGTTCGGTGTCGAGTTCGTTAAGGCGAGCAGCAAGGCGTTCGGACAAACGGCGGGAGTTGGCGAAAATCAATGTCGACGTGTGCCCGTGTACCAGCTCCAACAACCGCGGATGAATTGACGGCCAAATGCTGCGCCGCACAGGCGCAGTCACCTGATCAGGGGTCATGTCCTGTCCCAGCTCGCTCATATCGGCAACAGGAACGATCACTTCGATTTCAAGTTCCTTGCGCGCAGAGCTTGCATCGATGATTTGAACCGGTCTTGGCGTCATTGCCCCCTTGCCATCAGACGCTTCAAACCCACCCAGGAAACGAGCGATCTCCTCCAAAGGACGCTGAGTCGCTGACAAAGCAATGCGTTGTGGGTTTTTGCCACACAGTTCCACCAAACGCTCGAGCGACACCATCAAATGCGCTCCGCGTTTAGAACCGGCAACTGAGTGAATCTCATCGATGATCACATGGGAAACACCGACGAGGGTCTCGCGTACCCGACTTGTCAACATCAAAAACAGTGACTCAGGTGTGGTGATCAAGATGTCAGGCGGATTGCGAGCAAGTTGGCGACGCTCAGCAGCAGACGTGTCACCGGTGCGAACACCAATTGTCGGCACTGTCGCAACCCCGCCAAGACGTTCAGCGGCTAGCCGTATACCTGTCAAGGGGGCTCGCAGGTTTTTCTCTACATCAACAGCCAACGCTCGCAACGGCGAAATATAAAGAACCGAAGTACCTGCCTCAGCTCTTTCCCCGCTCGACATCAGACGATCAATCGCCCACAAGAACGCCGCAAGAGTCTTGCCAGTCCCAGTGGGCGCACAAATCAAAACATGTTCACCGTCCACAATGGCAGGCCAGCCCTGAGCCTGTGGGGCAGTTGGTTCAGCAAAGGTTGAGCTGAACCACGACCGTGTCGGCTCAGAAAACGACTCAAGATTCATGCTGGGCACACAGCGGCGAAAATCTCTCCCATAATCCCCTCTCATAATCCTCTCCCATAATCATTGGGGCAAGTTTGCTACATACGCTTGATGCAACACTTGCCAACGAGGAGCCAACCATGACCAAACCATTTCGTTTCGCCGGCTACCTGCGTCTCCCGATGGAAGGACTCACCTGGGGGCAGTCAGCACAACGC
>JAAXHB010000036.1 GCA_012271125.1 Actinomycetota bacterium
GCGGTGGTAGTGGTTTAGCCGTCGGTGGTAGTTACAAGAATTCGTTCTGAGGCGTAACTGCCAATGCCGACGGCTTTGCCGGAAATGTCAAGGGTTGCGGTGCCGTCGGGGGATCTGGCTTGCAACTTGCCTTTCACGCCGGGGGTGACGTTGGCGTCCTCAAGGAACTCGAGCATGCCCGGTGTGAACTCCAGCTCCTCGGGTATGCGCTGCACTACGAAGCTGGTGCCAACGGCGATGTTGTCGAGAGCGATCAAATCCGGTGCCTCATAGTCGGAGCCGGGGATGGGGTTTCCGTGCGGGCAGGTGGTGGGGTCGTCAAGGACACGCACCATGGCGTCTTCCACCTGTGGTGAAATGACGTGTTCCCACTTGCCGGCTTCGGTGTGAGCTTCTGCCCAGGACAGGCCAAGCATGTCGGTCAGGAATCGCTCGGCGAGACGATGACGGCGCACGATTGTCTCAGCGAGAGCGGTGCCGGCATCGGTGAGCTTGATGACGCCTTGGCCTTCTTCGACGAGGCCTTTGGCCTTCATGCGTTTAATGGTTTCCGACACCGCTGGGCGGGAAACCTCGAGCCGTTCAGCGATGCGTGCTTGGATGACGGTCAGGTCGTCTTCGTCTAGCTCGAAGATGGCTTCGCAGTATTCCTCAAAGGCGGGATGCCATTCGGGGGACTCATAGGCGTCGCTGGTTTCAGCCGTATCGCTACGTTCGGCAATGGCGGTTTTTGAGTCCTGTGCCATTGTTACACCTTAGACAACTTGTTTACGAGACAACTTGGTTACAAGACAACTTGTTTACGTAGCGAGCCGTTCGATGATTTGAGAGAACGCCTGATGGTCGATGCTGTCTTGCAGCGTTATGTAGCTGAAGCCAAAACGTTCACGGCGTTGGCGGAGTGTGTCAGCTATTTCATCGGGTGTGCCGATTAACACCACCGGTGTTTCTGCCACCTCTTGAGCGCTCATCCCGAAGAACTCAGCAATGCCTTCGGTTACTTCTTTCGTTTCGTCTGGACTTTCCGTGACCTGCAGGTGCTGGATCAACACGTTGAGCTCAATGTCGTCGAAGCGGGTGCCAGCAGCGTCACGCACCCAACCGATCTTTTCATCAAAACGTTCGGCTTTGGCATCAAGGACAGTGGTTTCATCGATTACTCCTGATGCCAGGCTGGGATTGATGCCGACGATATTGGCGTGACGTGCCGCGAGGGCAAGCATTTTCGGAGCGCCTGCGCCAATAGCTAAAGGCGGCGGAGTGTGTACGGGTTTGGGCAAGCCGTCATGTTCACCAATTTGGTAGTGCTTGCCGGTGAAGCTGAAAGGCTCAGCACCGAACAAGCCGTAGACGACTTGGATGGCTTCCTCTAGGCGTTCTATACGTATGCCAGGGCGGTCATAGGCGATGCCCGTTGCGTCATAGTCGGTTTTCATCCAGCCTGCGCCTAAGCCGACCTCAAGCCGGCCTTCGGACAAGACGTCGAGGGTTGCGAGTTCTTGGGCAAGCACCAACGGGTGGCGGTAGTCGTTCCCGTAGACAAGGGCACCGATCTTCAGTGTTGATGTTGCTTCGGCAGCAGCTGCCAAGGC
>JAAXHB010000252.1 GCA_012271125.1 Actinomycetota bacterium
CGCTAGGGCAGATTCAGGTGCCGACGCTGACAGCGTCGGTGGTTAGTGACAATTTGTATCCGCCATATCAGCAAGCCGAGATTTATGAGGCGATCACTGCCGCCGGTGGTGATTGTCGTTATGAGATTTTGGACAGCGAGGAAGGCCATGACGGGTTCTTGATCGAACACGACTTGATGAGCGGCCCGATTAGCCGGTTCCTGGACGAGGTGTCTGGAAAGGTGGCTAGCAGATGAGCGACTGGCAGATGAGCGACTGGCATCCCGACAGCAAGGCGATTCGTGGCGGACGGCGGGATCAGGGCTCGGCGTTGGCTCCGCTTTTGTGGGCGACGTCGACGTTTACCTCGGAGTCTTTGGATGACGCCGCTGACGCTGCTGCTGAGGCGCATTCGTCGAAGTTCTATAGCCGTTATGGGAACCCGTCGGTTGCTGCCTTCGAAGATGCCATTGCGCAACTTGAGGGTGCTGAATCGGCTCGGGCTTTTGCTTCGGGAATGGGTGCGGTCAGCGCGGTCATCCTCGGTGTGTGTTCGCAAGGGCAACACATAGTCGCCCAGCAGCAGCTTTTTGGCGGGACGCAGTTGTTTTTGGAGATGGCGTGCCCTCGTTTTGGCATAGATGTGACCTTTGTGGACGCCACTGTGCCAGGGGCGTTTGCCGATGCGGTTCGACCTGGAGAGACCGCTCTGGTTTTGGCGGAAACGCCTAGCAATCCCACATTTGCTTTAGCGGATTTAGACGAGGTCGGCTCGATCGCTGGGCCGGTGACGGTTGTTGATTCAACCTTTGCCACGCCTTTGGGTCAAAACCCCATCGGTTATGGCGCGGACCTGGTGTTGCATTCGGCCACGAAGTCCATAGCAGGTCATAACGACGCCACTATCGGCGTTATCGCAGGTGCTGAGGAGTTGTTGTCCCACATTTGGGGTTATGCGGTTTTGCATGGTGCTACTGCGTCGCCGTCTGATGCGCTCAACGCCTTGCGAGGTGTGCGTACCTTGCCGGTTCGTCTCGAGCGTCAAAGTTCAACCGCTTTGGCTTTGGCTAAGGCTCTAGCGGGGCATCGAGCAGTTGAATGTGTCTGTTATCCAGGCCATGTTTCGCACCGCCAACATGAGCTAGCCAAACGACAAATGTCCAATTTCGGTGGAGTGCTTGCCATCAACTTGGCAGGTGGACGAGAGGCAGCTAGGTCAATGTTTGACGCTGTCAAGCTGGCACAGATTGCGGCTTCGCTGGGTGGGCCTGAAACGCTGGTGACACATCCTGCATCCACCACCCACGCCGGACTTAACGACGCAGAGTTAAAAGCCGCGGGTATTACATCAGGAACGGTGCGTATTTCTGTCGGTTTGGAGCATCCTGACGACGTCATTGCCGACCTCGTCACCGCTCTAGACAACTGCCCCTAACGTTTCTTACCGCCCTGACTCGCATTCCTGCCCTTGTCACATACCGATTCCCTTGCCGTAACTGACAGGTAGCGTCAGCACCAATGACAGGACTCGTGGGCAAGGCTGCAGCCATTGTTTTTACTGCGTTGTTTGCACTGCCGGCAGTTGTCTATGCCCAGGGCACTCAGGCTGATCCTGAGAGCAGCCAACTCATTGATCGTGTGGTGTACGGGCTGGTGGCGTTGGCGGTGATTATGGCGGTGCTGTTAGGTGTTTACTTGTGGCACACCAGCCC
>JAAXHB010000253.1 GCA_012271125.1 Actinomycetota bacterium
CGCTACATCTGCGCGCCCGCCGCACCCTGTTTTACTTCGGCGTCCCGTGCTGGCTTCGTGGCCTTCTGCATGCGAGCGGCTCGATCGGCCGGGCTTATCATCTGCTCGTCAAGGGCCGCTACACGTGCCGGACGCTCTATTGGTCCGACCAGGTTCGTCAGCCCCGCCGAAGCAACGCATTGACGCTCAGTCAAAAGCGAGCCCGCCGCAGCGCCCAGAATTGGGGATTCCTACCCAAACCAACCCCGCAGCCTGTCCCGTCGGATCCGTTCGAAGGGCTTTCATAGGAGCTTTGCAAATGTGGGATGAGATCGATTACGACGAGTTTCCCGTGCCGTGCGATGGCTGCGGCGCCGCGTGCGGCGATCCTTGTTACCCGTCCTGCCGTTGGTGGGATGAAGACCAAACGAAGGAGCCCAATCATGAAGAAATCTAAGCGAGGTGGAGATTTTCATCTCAAGATCGCCGGCGAGCTGTGCGAGCGCCTCGAGCGCCTCGCGCCGGCCGTCCGCGTCCGCGTCAAGCGCGGCAACACGCATCGAACGCCGTATATGACCGAGCTTCTAGTCCTCGCCGCTGAGCATCTCGCATATCGTCTCGAGCAAGGCGAAAGCGTGCTCGAAGGGTCGAAGAGCTTCACCGGAGCGCGCCAGGTCGACGACGCCGGTGATCTGATTGCCATGGCGCCTCTTGCAAGCGCCGCGGTCTACGCCGAGCTACAACGGAGCCCTGGCGTTCCGACACCTGAACAAGTCGCCGCGCTTGATGCTGATGCGGCGCTCCTGGCAGAGAATATGCGCGTGGTCGTCCGAGGGTGTGTTTTTCATACAAGCCAGCAGCTGACCGGAAAGCACGGCACGATCACTGAAGCACAAAGAGGCCGCCGCCTTCCTCGTGTGTATTTCGATCGGATGAAGGGGCCGCCCGTTGAGATCTCGCCGTATGACCTGATTCCAGAAAAGCTTCAACCCACGGAAGGGGGCTCCTAATGGGATTCGAAGCACTTCCGAAGCCAGGATCGAGACTCGGGCCGTGTGGGCCGCTGACCACTCGCGAAATCGATCTTTTTGTTTGGTCTGTGCATCATCGACCCTCTTACACGGGGTTTGATCTTCCGGTCAATTTGTCGCTCGCGGCATGGCGAGAATACTCCGCCGCTCTGAGATTGGCCGCGAGAGGGTACTGGCACGGTCCGACCGGGCTCATCTGCGAGCGCCTCGAAATCACTGACGCGGAATGGTCGAGCTTCGTTGACCTTCATTCAGAAGGTCGCGACCCAAAAAAACTTGGCGACTCGTCTTTTGACGTCTTCACCCTCGTCGAAAATGCGGTCTTGGCCGCCCTTGAAAAAGGAGAAAAGACATGATCACGATGAAACAGTTTGAAAATATCGAAGACAAGGAGCGCCGCGAACGGCTGCGATCCTTTTTCGCTCTGCTCGCTCTTGGTGAGGACTGGAGCAACCCCGATGACGTGGTCGTGAAATGCGTCCTCGCGGGAAGCTCAAAAGGGGCGCCCCATGAAATCTCGGACAAGCTCGAAGAGCTGTTGCAGAGAATGAATTTTCTGGCTCGCCGGCTGCGAAATTTCAGCGTCGATGTCACGTACGACTACACCGAAGAAGGACACGAATATTCCGAGACGATTGATTACGTGGTTCGAGCTGAAACGCCCTCCGAGGCCGAGGCCGCGGCGCGGGAGCTGGCGCAAGAGGAAGAGGACTCAGGGTGGACCACCTTTGACATTGTCTTTGCCGAAGCCACGGAAATCTAGGAGAAAAGCAGTGAGCACAGCACAAGAATTCGACCTGAAGAAGCGCTTCTCGCGGCGCCAGCTTGAAGCGTTCGCCGCGTACCTGAATCAGATATCCAGAAGGGTCGGTTTTAAGATGTCGTCACGCGGTTGGTGCTATGCACTTGAGCAAAACGGCCTCATCGATAAAAGCCAATTCGATCGCGTAGAGAACGCCGTCAATCGCTGTCGGCGTGATGGATTGGTGCCGATTGATTTTGTTGCCGAAGAGGACGCCCGGCGGTTCTCTGGTGTCGAGAAGCCTACCGAATCGAGCCCGGGAGCGTTGTTTCGGCGCAATCTTCAGGACCTCGAGCACCTAGAAGACTTCTACACTCCGAGATGGTGGGACGGCGAGATCTATTATCTCCAGTGCATCGTCGAAAAAATCGACTTGAAAACGCTTTTCGAGGAGACGTGTCGGGAATTTCATATCCCGATCGCCACGTCGAAAGGCTGGTCTTCCATGCTTCAGCGTGCCGAATACGCTCGCCGCTTTGCTGAGGCCGAAGAAGCCGGGCTCGAATGCGTCTTGCTTTACTGCGGCGACCACGACCCCGACGGGCTCAGAATCTCGGATACCCTCCGGTCTAACCTTGAGGATCTGGCCGGCGTCTTTTGGACCGACGGCGCGAGCGGATATGACCCCTCGGGACTTCGTATCGATCGCTTCGGCCTCAATCGAGATTTTATCGACGAGCATCGCCTGTCATGGATCGACAACCTCGTTACCGGCTCGGGGAAGAATCTCGCGAGCCCGAGCCATCCGAACAACCGGTTGCCGTACGTCCAGGCGTACCTCGGCGACCATGGCGCCAGGAAATGCGAAGCGAATGCGCTTGTGGTGAATCCGGAGGCCGGCCGAGATCTTATGCCCGAGGCGATAGAGCGTTGGCTCGGTTCCGATGCTCAGGAACGATTCGAGGCTCGCCGGGAAGACTTCGCCCGCCCCTTCGAACGGTTCCGGGTCGACACAGGACTCGATACCGCCATCGCTGAGGCGCTCGAAGCCTGTGACAAGGGTGAATACTGATGTCTGGCCCGTATGCCTTCGCGTGCCGGTGTCAGGAGCGCCAGAAACCAGCGATTGAACGGCGGTGGATGGTAACCGCGTATCGCTGCAATCACTCGGCGTTCAACGGGTACCGTTTCACACCAAGCGACTGGTCGGCCGTGCGCTGCGAGCGTTGCGGCGCCAATTGGCGCACCAAAGCTGCATATGTCGAGGAGATTCCCCGAGCCTGATTCGCGGGACTCCTGGCAATTGCCGAGCCCTTGAGTTAGAATGCCGAGGTCGGCCCTTCCGTCGCTCCTCTCGACGGTCCGTTCGATCCGACAACCCTCAGGCGGCCCCGTTCAGCGGGGCCGCCGTCGTTATTTCAGGCAACCCCTACAATGTGCAACAATAGATCTCATGTCGGCCCACAAGAGAACACCAGCCGAAAGGGATCTCGATCGACAATGGATCGTAGAGCGAGCAAGCGAAGGGCTCGGGCCAGCTGCCATCAAGAGGCGTGCGGCCGAAGCCGTCGCGCCGGCTGATTTCGAGCACATCGCCGACGCGAACGAGCGCCACGTTGCCGTGGTGAACGAAACCGCGCGACGCAAGTCAGTCAACCGGATTTCTGATCGACAGATCGGGTACGACTTGCGACTGATCCGAGCCCGCGCTCTCGAAGCGGGCGACAAAACGTATCGAAAAATTCTTGAGCGCACGATTCGCGAGCTAGCGAGGATCGGTTTTGCCGATCTCCGTTCCGTGCTGGAATGGGGGCCGAATGGTGTCACAATCCGGGATTGCTGGGAGCTGAACGAAGCGGAGGCGGCAACCGTTGCCGGAGTGACGTGGAAGACGACCACGCGCACGGTCACGGGCGAGCAGGGACCCGCAACCGAGACCACCACCGAAGCCCGCCTCGACACTCACAGCAAGACGCAGGCGCTGCGCGACCTTCTTCGACATCTCGGCGGCTATCTCTCGATCCAGCTGCCACTCGATTCGGAAGATGCCGATGACGTCATCGATCGGCTCGTCGAACGCCTTACAGCGGCTGAAGCTCCTGATAAGGACGAAGCC
>JAAXHB010000254.1 GCA_012271125.1 Actinomycetota bacterium
AGGCGTTCAACCTCGCGCACGATGTCATAACCCAGATAGCCAACCAAGCCGCCGTGTAGCGGCGGTAGAGCGTCAATTGCTGGAGCGTTGAGCTGGGAAATGACAGCGTCCATTGCTGCGAGCATTCCCTGATCGGTGGGAATGTCTAGGTTTAGATCGCCTGAGATTTTGACGTTTAAGCCGTTGGCGACTAGGCGAGCGAGCGAACGGCGTCCAATGAAAGAGCGACGACTCCAGCGTTGTCCATGTTCGACGGATTCGAGCAGGAATCCGTCGTCATTGCCGACAAGTCGTGCATAGGCAGCAACGGGAGTGGTGAGATCGGCGAGGACTTCACGCCATACGGGTACGACCTGATAGGTGCGTGCTAGTGCCCTAAAGTCATCTCTTGAAGGCTGAATGTCAGGTCTTAAGGAATCAGGTTTTACGGAGTCAGATTTTAAGGAATTGGGTCGTGAGGAGTTGGGCATGGGCTAGTCGGCCCGATTTTTAGTCGTTGAAGCTGCGGAAAAAGCAGGAGTAGTTGCCTGTGTGGCAGGCACCGTCGCCGTGCTGGTCGACCACGAACAGCAGAGTGTCGCCGTCGCAGTCGTAATAGGCCTCGCGGATAATTTGTTGCTCGCCAGAGGTTTCGCCTTTGCGCCAGATTTCTTGACGTGAGCGACTCCAGAAGACGGTGCGGCCTTCGTTGAGGCTGAGTTGCAAGGTTTCGGCACTCATCCATGCCATCATTAGCACTGCCTTGGTGTCGGCGGCTTGGACGATGGCAGGCACCAGCCCGTCGGAGTTGTATTTAATGGAGTCTGGGTCAATAGTCATCGGTCAATACTCATCAGTCAATAGTCAGTGTTGGGATCATGGCTGGGATCATGGCTGGGGTCATAGGTAGAGGCCGGTGGATGCCTTGTCTAGGCGTTCGGCGGCGACGGCGTGGACGTCGCGTTCGCGCAGGATTAGATAGTCCCGTCCTCGGACTTCGACTTCGTGACGGTCGTCAGGGTTGAACAGGACTCGGTCGCCTTTTTGCATGGCACGCACATTGGGACCTACGGCGATGACTTCGGCCCAGACCAGGCGTTTGCCGACTTGGGCTGTTGCGGGGATGAGGATGCCGCCGGTGGAGTGGCGTTCACCTTCGGCACGGCTGGCGACAAGGATGCGGTCGTTGAGCATCTTGACCGGTAAGCCGTCCTCATCTGGTGGTCCGGGTGTGTCGTTTGACTTGGCAGTGCTTGATTTCACTGTGCTTGATTTCGCTGTGCTCACAATGTCTCACGGTACACGTCTGGATTGCCACGGCGTAGGTAGCGGCCGTGGCCGACGGTGCCTTCAAAGTTGCCGTTGGCGACGATTCGAGTGCCTCGACTAAAGACGGTTTCGACTGCGCCGGTTACCTGGGTGCCTTCCCAGACTGAGTGGTCGATGTTCATGTGATGGGTTGTGGCGCTGAGGATGTGCTGAGTGCGGGGGTTGTAGATGACTAGATCAGCGTCTGAGCCGGGGGCGATGACGCCTTTTTGGGGGTATAAGCCGAAGAGTTTGGCAGGGGTTGTTGAGCAGACGTCAACCCAGCGTTCAAGTGAGATTTCGCCGGCTATCACTCCTTGATGCAGCAAGTCCATGCGATGTTCGACGCTGCCGAGTCCGTTTGGGGCGGCGCGGAAGTCGTCAACTCCGAGCAGTTTCTCTGCGTCGCAAAACGGACAATGATCAGTTGACACCACCGACAGGGCGTCGGTTCGCAGGCCTTGCCAGAGGCTTTCTTGGTGGCCGTGAGCATGTGGGCGCAAAGGGGGTGAACAGATGGCGCGGGCACCTTCGAGGCCAGGACGGTCAAGGTGTTCTTCGAGGCTCAGATACAGGTACTGAGGGCAGGTTTCGGCGAAGACCATTTCACCATGACCTCGAGCAATCGCTACCTGTTCAAGCGCCTCTTGTGCGGACAGGTGAACTATGTACAAGGCCGCACCGGCGACGTCGGCTAGAGCCGCAGCTCGATGCACTGCTTCGCCTTCGAGTCGTGATGGGCGGGTGCGGCCATGCCAGACCGAACCGATGTTGCCGGCTGCCTGTTCGCGCAGAATGTCGATGGCGATGCCATTTTCGGCGTGCATCATGACCATTGCGCCTAGCTCGGCGGCTTGTTGCATGGCTCGCAGCAGCTGCCCGTCGTCGGAATACCACACGCCGGGGTATGCCATGAAGTACTTGAAGCTGGTGATGCCTTCTTCGGTGAGGCTGCGCATTTCTTTTAAGGAGTTGTCGTTGACGTCGCCCATTGACACGTGCAGTCCATAGTCGATGGCGCAGTTGCCTTCGGCTTCATCGAGGCGTTGATCGACGGCGTCTCGCAGCTCCATGCCAGCGGTTTGGCCGGCGAAATCGATGACGGTTGTGGTGCCGCCCCATGCTGCGGCGGTGGTGCCGGTAGTGAAGTCATCTGATGACGTCGCCTCGGGGGTCATCTGCAG
>JAAXHB010000255.1 GCA_012271125.1 Actinomycetota bacterium
GCCGATGACACGGTCACCTTCACCTACCGCACAGCGCTTCAGCCCACACCTGCAACGGTCACCCTCACTATCCGCAACTTCGACATCCTCATCGACGACACCCACGAAGTCCGCCGCCCGGGTGATGACTATCGCCAGCTGACTCTCGTCCCACGCATCCACGACAACGACACCGCTGGCGACAACGACTTCGCCGGCCTCACCTTCTCCACCCCGGTCGATGCCGATGGCAATGAAATCGGCACCATCAGAACTAACGCTCAAGGCGTCTGGCTCTGGGAGGTCGCCGAAGGCGTACAAGACCTACCCGAAAGCGTCAGCTTCACCTACACCACCGACGATGCCTCTGAACCTGCCACCGTCACGCTCAACATCACCAATCTAAGCAAAGCCAACGATGACATCATCTACGTCTACAGAAATGGGTTCGACTCAACCGAAACCGCCACGCTCGACCTGCTCGCCAACGACGTTTGCTTGATGGACATCTGCCAAAACCCGCGCATCGTCTCTGACCTTGCTGAAGGCACAACCAGCCTGCCAGCCACTGGTGCCACCAAAGGCGTGCTCTCGGTCAGCTTTGCCTCCGGTGTAGGCCCAGGCCCCGGCACCGACGTCACCCTCACCTACACCATTGACGACGCCGATGACCGAACCGGTACCGTCACCGTCAAGGTCGTCAACTCCGACCGCCTCACGAACGACACCTTCAATCTTGAGCGCAATGGAACGCTCGCCCTCACTAGAACACTAGACGTCAAAGCCAACGACGACTGCAAGGCTTGTCAAAACGTCACCATTGACCCCAACTCGGTGTCAGATGAAGAATACGAACGCCTCACCGTCAACGAAGACGGCACCATCACCTACGCAATCCCACAAACCGAAACCGCAACCGGCCAATCCCGAGTCACACACAACGGCACCTATGTCCGCTACACGAAAGGCTCGTTCACCTTCAAGTATTCGACCGATAGTTCACCAACCCCCGCCACTGTCACCGTCAATGTAGGTGGCGTCGACACCCTTAACGGCGAGTTCATAAGCATTCCACGCACCGGCAAAGAAGCAATCAAATATGAACTACCCATATTTGAAAATGATGATTGCTTCGACACATGCGCCTCAGCTCAAACCATCTCAGGAATAAACCGCGGCAGCCTTACCAAAGAAGACGGCAAGTTCTACTTCGTGCTAAATCAAGGTCAAGGCACTCCTTTCCACTGCCCACACTTCGACAATGGTGACAGCGATTTGGAGGACCCTGGCGAAGCAGAAAATTGCGGCGACGAGTATGGCGATGTAGTAGACATCATTAACTTCTCCTACAGCACCGACTACGCTGAGCGTTCTTGTCAAACCCTTGACGGAAGCGTTATGTGCGGCCGTCCTGTCGCCAAAGTCCACATCATGGTCAACGGCGTAGACAACATCCGTGATGACAACATCAGAATCCACCGCAACGCCACCGACGCTCTTGATGGTGTCCGCGTACCTGTCGGAGGCAACGACGACTGCGCTCTAGAACCCTTCAAAGGATTTGACAGCAATACTGATATCTACGACAACAATTGCGCCGGCCGTGTAGTCGTCGATGGCCCCTACTACTTCGATTCCAACAACAACAAAAGGACCATCGGCACCGCCAATGTGGTCAACAACGAAATCCTCTTAGACATCCCCTCCGGTATCGCCAACCCGTCAAGCCCGATCATTATCGACTACAAGACAGAATGGTCATTAGGGGCGCAATCCAACTCTGACGGCGTCGCTACGGCACGCATCACCCTTGGCGAATTCAACGTCCTTCGCAATGACTATGTCACTATCGGTCGCATGGGATTGGAAGGTAAAACAGAGACGCTGAATTTATTAAACAATGATGACTGTATCGGAACCTGTCCTACCGTTCGCATACTTAGCAGCTTCCCAGGTATTGCATGCGAGGTTCTTACTGTGGCTTCGAGGCTAAGAAATGGTAGGCATTGGCACTATCAGGACATTGAAGACATAGTGGACGACCGTTGGGATAGCGGTGCTAGTACTGCGGATGAGCAAGAAAGGAAATACACCATTTCCCTGGTTGAGTTGTTGAGATGGTGCTGGGACAACGATGGTCTACCGACACTCGACTGGAGCGTCAATGCTAACAATACGGTTGACATAACATCTCCGTGCTCAGCGCCTTATCCGCTTAACGCCATTCCCATCAGATATGACGTTGATAACTCAACAGGGCCCGCCACTATCTACGTAACGGTAGACAATACGCAAAATTACGGACGAGGTAATACTGGCGATCTTTTCAAAAACGCTTTTGATAATGCGTGTGACCTGCTAAATGATGACGAGGTAACACTTGATGTGACCTCAGCAACCTCTGGCGGAGATGTCACCTTCAAGCTGCATGCCAATGACCGATGTGTGCGTCGTTGTGGCAGCGTGAGTTTTGAAGATATGGACGATGGCGTATCAATACCAGCTGGATTTACCGTGTCAGCTATCGATAAAGATAACGATGATGACGGCGATACCAGTGAGCGAGACGATAGAACTCAGATTTATAACTGGGAAGTGACTATTACGTTGGCACCTAACACAGCTGTAACAGACGGTCAGCAGTTTGAAATCAGGTATAAGACCAACGATTCCGAGGCCCACGGCTATGACGAATGGGCAACAATCACCGTCACTATAAACATAACCTGATAGCCGACTCACTCCCTCATAAGAGGGTGCGTCAGCCGGCAATTATTGGCTCGGCCGTTTAGCCGGTGATATTGATTGTTACTGTGACAGTTGCCCAGCCGTCAGTATGTTGCCAGGAATAGGTGGGATCGTTATTGCCGTCTAGGACTGGGTTGCCGTCATCATCAAACACCTGAAGCCATTCAAGCGGTGTGCTGTAATGGGATTGCACAGTTTTGTAGCGAATCGTGAACTGTTGTCCGTCAGTCACTGTGACTGAGTTATCAAGGGTGATATCCAATGAATGGTCGTTGAAGTCATAGCGTTCACTGTTTTGTTCGCTGCCGTTACCGTTAGTGTCGCGATTGTCGACGACTGTAAAGCCAGCGGGCAGGTCGTCGATTTCATCTTTTCTGCAATCTGCCATGCAGAAGTCATTGGCAATATGGTTAAGCGAAACGCTTCCACCAGAAGTTGCTGAAACCACATCAAGGGTTACTTCGTCATCTGTCAAAATATCACAAGCTTTGTCGTAATTATTTTCACCAAAATTCTCATCATCATCAGTGAACCCCGTGTTTTTGATCTCAAGGGTCACCGTAGCCGGCCCGGTGGAATTATTTACGTTGTATTTGAATTGCACCCTGTCTGGTCCTAAACTTCGTTTGTAATACGGATACGGTGCCATGCAATATGAACGCAGAACAACCGTGCCATCAGCCTGAACAGTGCCGTCAAAAATGTCAACCCACTTATCATCACCAAGTGAGTCACACCAGTTATACGCCTGAGTACCACGGCGTATGTAGTCCGCATGCGCGCCCTGATTGCTACCAGGCCGCGGCGCAGGAGGCCGATTGAT
>JAAXHB010000256.1:0-8378 GCA_012271125.1 Actinomycetota bacterium
ATAGTGCTCCTGTGTCGATCTCATATTCAGTTGCTATCTCCCCCAATGATTCTTGAGCTTTGTCGAACAATCTTCCAAGTTCCTTATGGACACTCGGTGCCGATTGAGAATTTTGAGTAAGCCAGTCTGAAAGGCGTTTTTCAATGCGGTCGACAGCAGCAACGAGAAAGTGCCCTGAACCCATGGCAATATCGGCGCACTTGAAGTCAAAGAACGCTTCGTAGAGATCCTTTTCGTTACCAGCATCGCGAAGTTCATTAAGTCGCGTTATATGGTCGTCAAGTGCTGGTTCTAGAGCATGATCAAGAAGGTGGTTGACAGCAAAGGGTTTGGTGAAGTAGCTGCCAGTGGCTTTTCGCTCGCCGGATCGGTGATATAGGTATGGCTGACCTTTCTCAACGACGATTTCCTCTCCTTTGTTGGTCTGACGATAAACATTCTTGTAATCACCTGTTGTGTCATATGCCAGGTCGGTTGTAGCGATTGCAAGCTTTGACTCCAGAAGTCCCTCGTAGAGAGTTCCGAAGTCGCTCACCGATAATTCCCGAAAGTCCACGGGCCCAAAACGTCCATTGTCTTCGGGAAGGATGTCAACTAGTAGAGCAGAAAGTGCAGGACCGAACTCAGCATCAGTAAGGGGTTGCATCTCATAAATGGAGGCACCGATCTCGTTGTTTTCCGCATCGGCGGTAAACAGGCTCCCGTTGTAGAGCGGCAAGTCCCAGTCGTCGTTTCCCTCGCTTATGCCCATCCAGAGATTGACAACACTTTGCCACCATACAGTACGTTCGGAATCGAATGCGACCGGTTCATCAATATCTCGTCCTTGATTGCGCAGTTCAGTCAGCTCAATTGCTATTTGGGTAAGTGAGTTGCTGCGGTAGTGTTCATTTGTCCTATAGGGGAGCAAGTCTCGTGCCTCACATGCTGAAATAAAGAGCAACCTGAACAAGATCGTCATCACCTGTTCGTAGCCCTTGTTGAGGTCTTGAGTTGTAAGCACACCGATGTCTTCACCGCCGCCATGATCGGTTTTGTCAGCATTGCCTCCAAGTCTGCGACTGATGGCCTCAGCTAGCTTTGGTACGGCTTGGTAGTACACCCGCTCACGTAGCCGGATCGCAAGTTTTGCAGCAAATCTTGAAGATTTTTCAAGTGCTTCTGCAATGGTGCCATCGGGAGCAACGGCCTCTGGCGCATAAAAACACTTCAAGTAACCAGCTCGGGTTTCTGGGAGTAAAGCAGTGTCAACCTCAAGATATGTTTCTGAACGTCCTTTGCGTCCAACACCAACATCAGGTTTGGTTGGGTGCAAGCGGATTCGAGGCCCCGCAACCAAAATCGCCCAATCTGCTTGTGTTTCTTCCCTCGAGGCATAGGCAAGCGCTAGCGAAACTGGCGTCACGCCATCTAGCCGCTCTGAAGGCGTATCAAATCGTTCCTCCGGCGGGCAGACCACAGCCACGGCCCGCACCTCATCATTGGCATAAAGCAGGGAGATATTGGAACCGCCATAGGGCACTACTCGGTAGCCCAGAGCATCCAGCAACCCTTTACCTCTCATTCCAAGCAACTTTTGCGCCCCGTCATTAACAAGGCTCCACGTACCGAGCTGAGGAAGGTCATAGTTCAAGACTCTGTGAGTGAACAATCCCATGTTCTTGACCCCCAGCGGTAATCGAACTTCAGGAACCACCGCAACCAGCGCCGCGAATTCGCGACGCAGCAACGCCTGAGCACCGTGCTGATTTGGTTCTTCCATCGCACGAATCGCTAGTGCACGCACGATGGTGGGATCAAGCTCTGTTTGCGTTCCAGGCTCCTCGCCGCTGGACCAAGCCACCGCAAACTCAAAGCCACCCTCAACCGGATAGCGAATAGCTAAGAGTACCGGGCTCGCTCTTTGCCCGGTACGCCAGTGGTGGGCCTTGCGTATCTGCTCTTTAGTCGGAACGTTGGCAGTTTCGCCAAGTGCTATTTCTAGACCATGTTCAATTGGCTGGTATTCCTCATCAGTTTGCTTGTATACGACTAGTGGCGTAAGCCATGCGGGGCAGCCTTCGTCGCTGTTCCAAGGAAATGAGTCATGATCGGGAAGGAAGTCATCAGTCCAGGTCATCTCGCTTCAGCCCTCCCGTCTCTTGTCCTTGTTGCAGTGCCATGATGGATTTCGGTACCTACCGAACCCACTTGAGCCGATGAGGTTAGTTGAGGGGTGTGACAGAACTAGAACCCAAGCTTCACACAAATCCTCATCAAAATCAGTGTTGATAAATGTAAAATAATGATATAAGCTGAAATAATCCACCGTCTCGGTCCCTTGGGTCTGGCATAGCCCTATCGGGACTGGGGCGGTGGACCCGCTATAGTCATCAACGTCCTAAGGAGGACACCATGGATACCACCAGCTGGATCGAAGTATTAGCACTAGCGTTGTCGGCATTGGCAGTTGCTGGCAGTTTGCTCTACTCCAATTACCGCCTCACCCACAATCACCTTAAGACTCTCGAAGCCAACCAAAGAGAGACAAATCAGCGTCTTGATGACACCAATCAGAAGATAGATGACAACTACAAGGACCTGGTAGGAAAAATTGACACACTCCGTGTCGAGTTGACTCAGCGTATGGATGCTGGGTTCAGTGAGATTCGCGGTGTGCTTTGGACTCTTGTTCGAGAGCGTCGAAACCCCGACGAACCGCTAGCCCTCCCCGAACCCCCCGCCGCGTAGCCAAGCACTGTTCTACAGACATCACCCGTGTCCTTGATTGGTGGGCTATAGTCAACAACACTTAACCAAACAACAACCAAGGAGGCACAATGAGCACTGAGACAGTTCTAGATCTCCAACTAGGTTGGGATGACATCAGCGCGTGGATATTCGTGCTAGTAATGCTGATTATGTTTGCTGGGTTCATGGTTGCAATATGGCGTGACAGTCTTAAGTCGCAGGCTTACCGGCAGGCAGACAGTGAAGCGCGTGAGCGCGAAGCGGAAGCCCGTAAGCAAGAGTGTCCTGGCTGTGGCACCAAAGTTGAGCCGTACCTGATAAGAGACTGGAAATTTAAAGAAGCTTTTGCTACTTAACCCAAGCGTTGGCAAGCTCTGGTTCAGGAACGAAAGTTGCCTTTAGTCCATGCCAAAGACACCGCTGGATAATCAGCACTTCTGAAACATCTACTACCGCCTAACCGGTAACACGTCTAGCCTCAAAGTCAATGTCGACGGCAGCAAGTGAGACGCCGTACACGATCATCTCTGCCGACTGTCACGCAGGCGGCAACATGGCTGCTTACGAGCAATACCTCGACCCGACATGGAAAGACGAATTCAAAGACTGGCGCGGCCAATACAAAAACCCCTACCGTGACCTCCAAGACGACGGCCGCACCCGTAATTGGGACAACGACCGCCGTCAATCCGAGCTCGCAGCCGACGGCGTCGTCGCCGAAATCGTCTTTCCAAACACTGTCCCACCTTTCTACCCAGCAGGTGCTCTAGTCGCCCGCCCGCCCACAGACAAAGCCGACTACGACCGAAGACTCGCCGGCATCTGGGCACACAACCGCTGGCTCAAAGACTGGTGCGCCGACTACCCAGACCAACGCTGCGGCCTCCCCCAAATCTTCGTCGACGACCTCGACGACTCCATCAAAATCCTCGAATGGGCCGCCGCCGAAGGCTTCCGCAGCTTCATGCTGCCTCACATTCCCCCTGACTCCGGCATGCTCGGCTACTGGTCACCCCACTGGGATCGCCTCTGGCAAACCGTCACCGAACTCGACCTCGTCGTCACCCAACACGGCGGCGGAGGCGGCCCCGACTATGGCAAAACCCCCGCCTCCTGGCTCATCTTCCTTATGGAAGTCCCCTTCTTCGCCCACCGCAACCTCGCACACCTCATCCTCTCCGGCGTCTTCGAACGCCACCCAACCATGCGCTACGTCATGACCGAACAAGGCGTCGCCTGGCTAGTCGAGGAACTCCGCCGCATGGACGCCTACCACGCAGAAATGAAACGAGGCGGACGCATCGGCGAACTCGGCTTCGACGCCGATCTTGTCCTACCCCTCAAACCATCCGAATACTTCGACCGCAACGTCTGGATCGGTGCCAGCTTCCCCTCACCCTCCGAAGCCGCCGTCATGGCCACCATCGGCACCCACAAAATGATGTGGGGCAACGACTACCCCCACCACGAAGGCACCTACCCCTATTCCCTGCAAAGCCTGCAACGCTCATTTGCTGACTGGGACGAACCCGCTCTACGCCAAATCCTCGCCGAAAACGCCGCCGCCGTCTACGGCTTCGACCTCGCCCGCCTCGCCCCCATAGCCGCCGACCACGGCTTCACGCCCACCCAAGTCGCCACCCCTCTCGCCGAAATCCCCACTGACGCCACCAGTCCCGCCTTCTTCCGTCCCTAACCCTCACCGATGCACATCGGTTTCACCCCAGCTCAGCAACAACTCCGAGACGAACTTCGCGCCTATTACGCCGACCTCCTGAGCGACGACATCATCTCCGCCCTCGCCGCCGAAGACGGCATCGGCCCAGTCCATCGCCAAATCTCTCGACAAATGGGCAACGACGGCTGGCTCGCCGTTGGCTGGCCCATCGAATATGGCGGCAGGGGACTCTCTGCCATAGAGCAATTCATCACTTTCGACGAATCCGTCGCCTCAGGTGCACCTATTCCAATGCTGACAATCAACACTGTCGGGCCGACCATCATGGACCACGGCACCCAAGCTCAAAAGGACTACTTCCTCCCCAAAATCGCCGCCGGTGAGCTGGCATTTTGCATCGGATATTCAGAACCCGACGCCGGCACCGACCTCGCCTCCCTCACTACCAAAGCAATCAAAGACGGCGACACCTACATAATCAACGGCCAAAAAACCTGGACCTCGCTCGCCAAAGGTTCTGACTACATCTGGCTCGCCGCCCGCACCAATTTCGAAGCCCCCAAACACAAGGGCATCTCGCTTTTCGCAATACCTATGGACACCCCCGGACTAACCATTGAACCTTTAAGCCTTCTGTCTCCGCACAACATCAACCACACGTTTTTTGACGACTGTCGAGTACCGGCAACAGCGCTCATCGGCGAGGAAAACCAAGGTTGGCGACTAATTACCAGTCAACTAAATCGGGAACGGGTGACACTTTGCTCATCAGGAATGGTGAGTCGCCGCCTCGAGGAATGCGAGCAGTGGGCAAAAACCGCAAAACGCGCCGACGGGTCTTATGTGATTGACGAACCCTGGGTGCGTCGCAACCTTGCTGAGGTCGAAGCTGGCATGGAGTTCCTACGCCTCGCCAACTGGAAAGTCGCCTGGACCGTAGCCACACAACTAGACCAAACCTCAACATCAACCTCGACGTCAACTTTGACTTCAACATCAACCTCTACCACTCCCGATGTCCCCGATCCCCAAGTCATGGCACGCTTTATTGCTGACTCTTCAGCAGTGAAGGTTTTCGGCACAGAGTTCTTCATCGACGCCTACCGCAAGCTCATGCAGATTTACGGTCAACGCTCCTACATAGTGGAAGGCGAACCCGGTCACCTGTCTCGCCTAGAGATGATGTATCGCTCCACCACAATCCTGACCTTTGGTGGCGGCACTAATGAAATGCAACGCGACCTGATCGCCCAGTTCGGTCTCGGCTACCCCCGAGCTGATCGTTAATCCCAAGAGATCTCATGGACTTCTCCCTCAGCTCCGAAGCACAGGCAATCAAAGGCCTCACTGTCCAGGTTCTCTCTGACATGTCCACCCACGAACACCTACGCGCCCTTGAACAGTCAGATAACGATAACTATGACCGAGACACTTGGCAGGCACTAGTCCAAACCGGTGTAGCAGCCTGTGCTATCCCTGAAGCTCACGGCGGGTCAGGTCTGAGCTTTCTCGCCTTAGCAGCCGCCCTGGAAGAAGTCGGTCGCTATGCCGCCGCCGTTCCGCTTCTCACGAGCTCAGTAATGGGTGCCATGCCAATCGCCCACTACGGCACACCTGTTCAGCAGCAACGCTGGCTACCTGCCCTCGCGTCCGGTGACTCACTCGCTTGTGCAGTCCTATCTGAAGACGACACCACTACAGCCCACCATCAGCCCGACGGTACCTATCTCCTGTCAGGAACCAAACCCCTTGTTGCCGGCGGCATTGAAGCCGACGTTGCCCTAGTCCCCGCCCAACTCGACACCACTGTAGGCGTCTTCCTCCTGCCCATCCCAACACCGGGCCTCACGATTACTCCAGTTCAGGTAACCTCCGGCTGGCACGAAGCTCGTTTTGAACTGACAGATGTTCAACTCGCACCAGATGCCCTTCTCGGCACTCCAGAAACCGGCACAAAAATCATCAACTACATCGAGCAACACACCCATGCTGGCATTGCCATGATGGCTGCCGGTTCTGCCAAAGAGGCCATTCGACTTGCTGCGGAATACACCCGTGAACGTCATCAGTTCGACCGGCCAATAGCCACATTCCAAGCCGTCAGCCAAAGAGCCGGCGACTCCTACATCGATGCCGAAGCAATCTGGCTCACCGCCTACCAAGCCGCCTGGCGTCTAGCCGCCGGCCTGCCCGCCGAACGCGAGATTGCAATCGCTAGCTACACCGCCGCTGAAGCAGGCCACCGAGTGATACAGGCAGCTACTCACGTCCACGGCGGAGTCGGTGTCGACCGTGACTACCCACTGCACCGCCATTTCCTCTCCACCCGCCACCGCGAACTAACCCTCGGCCACTCCGAAGATCACCTCACCCGCCTCGGCGACATCATCGCCACCCGCTAAGCCAAATGGTGCCGGCGGGGGGTTGAGGAAAGGTGAAGTGATGTGGGGAGGAAGAGGGGTGGGGGATTAGGTCGGGATGACGGTGATCGTTGAGAAACACATCTCGTCGACTGTGCCGTCACCCCAGGTGACATAGCGCGGCTCAGCGGTGTCTTGCAGCCCTCGATCCCACCAGCACTCAAAGCGCAACATGTCACCTTCAGCAATCTCTACTGCGTCAACCGGCTGATAGCTGAGCTGCCATTCAAAGTCCCAGCGGGGGATGTCCAACAAAACCACCTCGTTGGCCGTGTCGGGATGCAAGGTCATCCGGTAGGCAGCGCCGAGCTCATGCATATGGGCATGAAGCCCATGGATCGTGCCGGGATAAACAACTTCATGGTCGCAGGAGCTGTGACCAATAGTGCCGTCTAGCTGGGAATAATCACTAACGCTGCCGCCACACGACTTGATCAGATAATCGGGTATGAAACCGGACTGAGTCCCGTATTTGTCCACCAAATCCCAAAGAACATTCTCCCGATCACAGAAATTCACGTAATTGCCATCAGCGGCTGCTCGCTCGGCGGCGAGAGCTTCCTCAGCAGCCGTACAAGGCACCTCAACAGGTGCCAGATAAGACCATCCGTTCAGCTCAGATAACCCCCCAGCGACCTCGGCATCGGTGGCGTGTTGAAGCACAATCTGGGAGCTGTCGGGCGCAGTGGCATAGTCATAGTGGTAGTGGGTCTGCACCACCAACATGTCCCCAGGGTCGAAGTAAAGGCCGTAACCCTCGGGATAAATCTCCGCAGGCCGCCCCGGTGCCCAGCCCTGAATAAAAGTCCCGTCAGTTGAACCCGCCTCAGCCAGACTGAAACAAGTCCAGCCTGGCTGATCGGGCCAGCCATTTTCCTGCTCAACGGCATTATCAGCGGCGATGCGTCTTTCGATCTCATCAAGGTCACTCGCCGGAACCTGCACGACGATGGCATGGTGAGTGACCTCGGTGTTGTCGGGGCGGAACTCAAAGCCCTTGACCCAGGTCCCGTCGCCCTCGGGGTCATCGATCTGATACACCCGGCAGCGATAATCGTCACGCCGCAGCGGTGAGCGGTCGTCGTTCACGTAGCTGCTGTAGGGACCACCGGTCGGGTCGATGACTTGATCAGGCTCAATGGTGATTTGAGTTTGCCGGCGAGCTACTAGGGGAGTATCGGCAGCCACATCCACTTCGCCACCAGAGTCAGCCCACGCGGCTATCAGAGCAATTTCCTCCTCACTGAGGGTCCAGTCGTGCTTGAACGGGATGCTCAAATCTGACGCCAACCATGGCGGCATGACTCTTGCTTGGGTGACGAGGGAGATGATGTCGGCATGCGCCGCGGCATCTCCAACGGTGTTAAGTGCCAACGAATTACGCCCGGGACCGTCCGACCCATGACAGCTCACACAGTTGTTCTCCAAAACCGCCTGCACCTCACTCCAACCCACATCCCCAGGATCCAAAACCACCGTTCCACCAGCCCCAGAATCAACCCCCACCGGCTCGTCGACGACACCAACAAACTCCCCGCCATCATCAAAGG
>JAAXHB010000256.1:8422-17231 GCA_012271125.1 Actinomycetota bacterium
CCCCGCCATCATCAAACACCCGCCCCAACACAAACACCCCAACCCCACTAACCACCACCAACACCCCGATAGCAACAGCCCCTAATTTCGTCATTTTCTCAACCTACCCCAACAAAAGTAAACGAGAAGTGAGAGTGAGCCCCTTCAATCTAAAACAGCAGCAGAAATGAGGTCTTCACAAGTGCGGGAATCCCACCAGGACAACTGCAGCTGTTTGGCACGGCGAAAATAGAGTTGGATGTCGGCGTCGAGCGTGAACCCAATCCCCCCAAAAACCTGCTGCGCCATAGCCGTGACATCACGAAACACCTGACAAGCATTCAACTTCGCCATCGGTGCCAACCGGCCTACGTCACGCCCAGCCGAATACGCCCATGCAGCCTCTTGCACCAACATCCGCGCCCCATCCAAAGCAGTCTTCGCATCCGCCAAGTAATGAGAGATCGACTGAAACTCAGCCAACGCCTTATCAAACTGCCGCCGAGTCTTGGCGTACTCAACAGCAAGCTCCAACGCATACTCAGCACCGCCAACCGCCTGAGCCGCAGCCAAGATCGCTGCCGGATGCATCACCTTGTGCCAAACCTCCCAACCAGACGAACACACCAACGCATCACCAACCACATTTCGAAACTCAACCCGATATTGCGTATCCGACGACAACGACATCTGCTGCTCGTAGCTCAAGCCCTCGGCATCTGCCTGCACCACAAACAACTCAATGCCGTTCCCAATCCGAGCCAACACAACGACGACGTCTGCAGCAGCGCCAAACAAAACATGCGACTTGACACCGTTCAGAACCCAGCACCCACCGTCAGCCGTTGCCGACAACTGAACCCCCTGCGCCTTAAACCCACTATCTGGCTCAAGCCACCCAACAGTCGCCACCGCCTCCCCAGCCACAAGCCGTGCCAACAACTCAGGCTGCGCCCCCGTTTCCACCAACACCCCCGCAGCCAGCACACAGCTAACAAAGTGCGGCACCGGTGCCAACGCCCGCCCCAACTCCTCATACAAGATGATCCCATCAACCAAATCCATCCCACTTTCAGAAGACATCAGCCCACACAACCCCAGCTCACCCAACTGCTTCCAAAGCTCATCAGCAACCCCAACCGGATCATCCTCAAGTTCACGCACAACACTTAGCGTCGCATGTTGGGCACACATTCCCCGAACGGTCTCACGCAACAACTCCTGTTCAGAGTTGAAATCCAGATCCAAAGCCATCAGCCCATCCCACCTGGATGCCAGCAATGTGCCTCGCGACACCATGGATTATCTGATGCCTTCATCGGCAACGCCACCCGCACCGCACACGTCGTAGCAACGACGCCATGCGCGGTCAAGGCCAGCTCCAAATCCACCCATCCACAACGACGATCATCAACGAAGGTATTGACGACGACTCCTGCGACGACCATCTCATCTCCGGGGTAAACCGGATCACGCATCTGAAACGACATCGACCCGATCCGACCCTTCGGTCCAGTCCAGTCAGTTATGTAACGCTCAAACCATGCCAGCTGATTAGGCGTGTTCAAGAAAATGTCCTGTGTGCCGTTGCGTTCGGTTGCGAAGTGATAGTCATGATGCATCGGACGCCAATCACGACTCGCCAACGCTCCCAGCACCACAGTCGTCGCCGTCACATCATGGCTCAACGGTTTAAGACGATCACCTACCGACACCTGGTCATGAGCCACGTCTCGTTTAGCCCACCCTTGCTCAGGTTCAACGACCACACTTCCGACCGACTTCTCCACCACGCCCCCCTCACCACCACGCACATACCCAAACCCCGTGTAGGACTCGGTGCCAACTGCCACACCGTTCTGATTCCAATACTCCACACCAATCGTCCAAAACCGCCCCGTGCCAACCCGTGTCACCTTCTCATCGCTCACCGACCGCAACACCTGATGATGACTAATCACATCCCCCGCCCGCACCGGCGCAGCAAACTCACACCCATAACCACCGATGATCGCCTCCGGTAGCTCCAAGATTTCTTTCAAATCAAAATGACATTGCAACGCCACCTGCTCACCGCAAGCCCCCGGAGACCATCGATGCGGACGCATCCAAATCGACAAGGTGCTCAACGGCAAAATCTGCCCACCCGTCAAAGACTCAGCAACCTCAGCATCCCAGTACAGCGGATTGCCGTTTTCGGTCGCAGCCAACAAGTTCCAGCCATATCCCAGCTCAGCTGGAAAGTCAGCCGTCGCTTGATATTGCGGCTGCCCAATCAGAGCCATCACCGACTCAGGCAACGAAGTCAAGACTCGACTCGTTTCTGCGTGCCTGCCCAAATCGGTGCAAGCCGCTCAAATTCCTTGCCCTCATCATCCACAGCCTTTACAAACAGCTTCCGTTTGCGAAACCCTTCATCAGCACACGCCTCAGCAACCGAATTAACAGCCGACACGCAACAATCCGCCGGTCCAAGCTCTGCAACCCAATCATCACGACTTTTTGTCAAAAAACACTCCGCAAGAGTCGCCCGCACTTCGTCCTGTCGAGTGTCGTCGTATTGCAGCTCAATCAAGTTTTCCAATCCAAGCCTTCGGCACAACTTCCTCCAAAACTCAGGCTCTATCGCCGCTACCGCCACAAAGCCTCCATCAGCACACTGATAAACCCCATAACACCCATATCGCCCTGTCAGCACCGAATGCCCCGGACCTGGCTTAACCCCCGTCATCAAGTGTTCATCGGCATAAAGCGACATCATCGCCAGCACCCCATCAGTCACCCCAACATCTAAATACTCGCCCTTACCTGTGCGCTCCCGCCGAAGCAACGCCGCCATGATCGCCATCGCAGCATGCATTCCCCCAGCAGCAATGTCAGCCACCGTCGCCCCTGGCAAAACCGGCTCACCATTCGCCCCCTGACCTCCAGTTGCCAAGTACCCCGCCACCGCCAAGTAGTTCAAGTCATGTCCTGCCCAGTTTGATCGCATCCCCCTTTGGCCATAACCACTCGTCGAGCAGTAAATAATCCTCGGATTGACCCTCCGGACTTCCGACCAGCCAATACCTAACCGATCAGCCACCCTCGGACGAAACGACTCCAGCACCACGTCAGCATCACCCACCAATGTCAAAAACTCTTCCAACCCCGACGGATCCTTCAAATCAAAGCGAACCTGGCGCATACCCTTCCCCCCGCCATAGGCATACGGCGGGGGAGCGGTGCCACCATCAACACGCCCAACCTTTACAACCTCCGCTCCATAGTCAGCCAAAATCCGAGTCGCCCTTGCCCCAGGACCAACCACCGACAAGTCCAACACCGTCACCCCATCCAACGCAGGCGGTATCACCTTGGGTAGCGCAACTGTCATACCGTCCCCATAAAAAGCTCTAGAAATTCTTCGGCAGACCCAAGCCACGCCGGGCAATGATGTTCTTTTGAACCTCCGATGACCCACCGCCAATGGTGTCAATCACCGTAAAGCGATACGTCGACTCCGAACGCCCATCCATCGGCGCACCAGCAGTATGAACCCGCAACTGCGACCCCGGCCCGGCAATATCCATCGCTGCATCAGCCAATCGTTTAGACAACTCCGTCGCATACAACTTGTATTCAGACGCCTCAACCGTCGGTGGCTGATACTCACCCGCACCATCACCAGAACGAATCGTCTCGTCAGCCTTCATCGCTGCCGCCACAAAGCGCAACCCCAATACCCGAGCCACCTCAGCTTCGGTATGCAGTCGAGCCAACTGCGCCCGAATCCGCGGATCATCACGCAACGGCACCCCGTCACGAACCGCACCCCGCACATATTCGGTCAACAACTCCAACCGCTGCGCAATCGGCGCAAACGTAAACATCGTGAAACGCTCCAAATCAAGCGCCTGGCTGATGTAACGAAACCCCTGATTCACCTCACCCACAACATGACTGTCGGGCACAAAAACATCATCCAAAAACACCTCATTAGTGCGCTCATCGCCCATCGTGTGAATCGCCCGAACGCTGATCCCCGGATCATCCATTGGCACCAACATCAAGGTGATCCCCATGTGCTTGTTATCAGGGTCGGTGCGAGCCCCCAACCAATACCACTCCGCAAAATGCGCCGACGTGGTCCAGGTCTTCTGCCCGTTCAACAACCAACCCGACTCCCCACCGGCACCAACAGAACGCTCCGCACGCAACCGCATCGACGCCGCATCCGAGCCCGCCTCCGGCTCGGAATACCCCACCGCAAACTCAACATCATTCTCCAAAATCATCGGCAAAAACTTCGCCTTCAACTCCTCGGACCCATGCGCAATCAACGTCTTGCCCACAATCCCCACGCCCTTGCCAATCTGCGGCCCGCCCCGAGCCGCCAACGCCTCATTCAACAAATACTCAAAAACCCCATCCCCATCGGAACCGCCATACTCCATAGGCCAAGTAATCCCCAACCAACCCTTACGCCCCAGCTCCTTCATAAACGCCCGACGCTTAGGCGTATCAACAATCTGAGCCATGTTCTCCCGACTCAAATCAAATACATCTGAACCAAACTCATCAGAGTCAGCACTGGCATCCAAAAACGCCTCAACCTCAGTCGCAAACGCCAACTGCTCAGCCGAAAACTCAAAATCCATCAGATACCTGCACCATTTATAACGACAACATCATCAGCAGCGCTCGTCGCCTACTCAAGAAAACCTAATAAAGCGCACCCCGATCCCCGCCACCCGACCCCGAACCCGAAGCAACAGCCAAGTCCTCACCAACCGCCCGCCCCAACGCCACCGCATCCGAAGTAATCGTCACCATCTTGAACCCCTGCTCACGCCGCCGCGCAAACAAATCCGCCGTCCCATGACACGCCGGCATCACACCAGCCCGCTCACACGCCGACACAATCGCCGCATAAGCATCGTCAAACGCCGCCACGCCGTCATTGTTGCCAGGCACCAACCCCAAACTCACCGACAAATCCGCCGGCCCCACATAAATCGCATCCACCCCCGGCACCGCCAAAATCTCATCCAAATTCGCCACTGCCTCGACCGTCTCCACCATCGGAATCACCGCCACATCCGCATTGGCACCCCCAAAATAATCGTCCCCCTCCTGTCGAGTCACCCGAGCCGGCCCAAAACTGCGCCCCCCCTGCGGCGCATACCGACACGCCCGCACCGCCGCCGCTGCCTCCGACGCCGTATTCACCATCGGCACGATGATCGCCCGAGCCCCCGCATCCAAACTCTTGCCGATAATCCCCGGCTCATTCCACGGCACCCGCACCACCGGCGTCGCCTCGCCCAAATTGATCGCCTGCAACAACTGCCACGAATCGGTGTAATCCAACAACCCATGCTGAGTATCAATACACACATAATCAAAGTCGCAACGGGCAACAATCTCCGCCGAAAACGAACTCGGAATCGCCAACCAAGCCCCCTTCGCCGTCTCCCCGGCATTCCAACACTGACGCAATTTGTTATGACGCATGCGGCTCAGGGTAACCCCCGCCCCCGTTTCCCTCTAGCGTTTATGTTGACGACGACATCAGCGTCATCAATAATGACTTTGATGACGACGACATCTACAACGACAACAACGACGACAACAACAACGATGACAATGACATCATCACCAACAACCGAAAGGACAACCCATGGCAGAAACAATCTTTAGCGGCAACCCAATCCCGTTAACCGGCGACCTACCCACTATCGGCTCAACCGCCCCAGCCTTCAACCTTCTCGACAGCTCCCTAGCCGAAGTCTCCAGCAACTCCCTAGCTGGACAACGCGTAGTGCTGAACATCTTCCCCTCAATCGACACCCCGACGTGTGCCACAAGCGTGCGCACCTTCAACCAGCGTGCCGGTGAAGCCGAAAACACTGCCGTCGTATGCGTCTCAGCCGACCTCCCATTTGCCGCAGGCCGTTTCTGCGGTGCCGAAGGCATCAGCAACGTCACCACCGGCTCCACCTTCCGCAGCCCTGATTTCGCCAGCGCCTACGGAGTGGAAATGGCAGCCGGCCCGCTAGCCGGCCTGTGCGCCCGAGCCGTAGTCGTCCTAGACACAGACGGCACAGTGCTTCACACAGAGCTAGTCGAAGACATCTCCAACGAACCCAACTACGACGCCGCTCTTAATTCTTTGGTCTCAACTCCCTGACCTAACCGCCGACACCCAACCAGCGACTAACCCAACAGCTCCCCACACCGCCCCAACAAATAGTCCACAAACAGCCGAGCCTCGGCTTCGTCATAGTCGGTCTCACCCATCGCCCCTGCGGTGTGGCGCACCCGCACTCCCTCAATAATGCACGCCAGCCGCCAATGCTGAAACGCCAAATACCAATCCAACTCAGATAAATCCCGCCCCGACAAACCCCCATACAACTCCAACACGTCACCCGCCGTCCCAAACCCCTCAACGGCCGTCGGCACATCCCACATCCGAGTGATCTCCGCCGGATGCGATCCCCACCACATCACCAACCCCGCCAAATCCGACAACACATCCCCCAACGTGCACAACTCCCAATCCAACACCGCCGCCACCTGACCGCCGGCGCACATAATGCAGTTATCCATCCGATAATCACCATGCACAATGCCAACACCCTGCTGGGCCGGCACACTGCCCACCAACCGCTCATACAACTCGCCCACCAAACCCAAATCCCGATCGGAGCCCTCATCAATCTGACGCTTCCAACGCCGCAACTGCCGCTCGCAATACCCATCGCGCCGCCCTAAATCACTCAACCCCACCGCATCAGGGTCAACGGCATGCAACGCCGCTAATGCTCCAACTAACGACGACGTCATCTGCGGCCGAACCTCAAACTCAACGCTTTCCCCGTCAGCTCGATTAAAAACGACAGCACCTTCCACGAAATCCATCACATAAAAATCCCCGTCATTAACCGCCGAATCGGTACACACTCCCAACGTCGCCGGCACCGGAACTTCAGTAGAACCCAACGCCGAAATAACCCGATACTCACGCGCCATGTCATGAGCACTTGCCAACACATGAGACACCGGCGGCCGTCGCAACACCATTTTGGCACCGGTTGAATCTGTCACCGCATAAGTCAAATTCGAAGCCCCATTATCAAAAGCCGCAAAACTCAACGGCGCCACCGCCCCCACGTTGGCAACAATCCACTCAGTCACCCGTGCCACATCGATGCCCGTCGGTTCAGTCACGTCACAATCTTCCCACGCCTGTACCTCACAACCGACGCCTGTACCTCACAACACGCCAATAGCCATGTCTAGCAAGGGGTAGCGTTTCGGCAACAAATGAGCATGTGGCTCAGGAGGAAAAAATGAAAGTCGGATTCATCGGACTCGGCAACGTCGGCTCAAAGCTCTCAGGCAGCCTGCTGCGCAACGGCTTCGACCTAACAGTAAGAGACTTAAACCAATCCGCCGCCCAGCCGTTACTTGATGCCGGCGCGTCCTGGGGCGAGTCCCCCGCACAAATGGCACAAGACTGCGACCTCGTAATCACCTGCCTTCCCAGTCCCGCCGCCTGCTCAGCGGTAATGGAAGCCGACGACGGCATCCTCGCCGGCTTCCGCCAAGCCACAGACCCCTCTACAAAAATCTGGGCGGAGATGAGCACCACCGACGAATCCGAAGTGCGCCGCATGGCAGCCCTTGTCGAAGAAACCGGCGCCCAAGCCGTCGACTGCCCCGTCTCAGGCGGCTGCCACCGCGCCGCCACCGGCAACATCTCCATCTTCGCCGGCTGCGAACGTACCACCTTCGATGCCATATTCCCTGCACTGTCAGCAATGGGTCGCCAAATCCTCCACACCGGCGGCGTCGGCTCAGCGTCGATCCTCAAGGTCGTCACCAACTACCTCGCCACCGCCAACCTCATCTCACTCAGCGAAGCCCTCACCACCTCCAAAATGGCAGGCATCGACCTCAACACCGCCTATGAAGCCATCCGCATCTCCTCAGGCAACTCCTTCGTCCACGAAACCGAAAGCCAGGTCATCCTCAACGGCAGCCGAGACATCAACTTCACCATGGACCTCGTCATGAAAGACATTTCCCTTTTCTGCGACGTTGCCGACCGCGCCGGCGTCCCCCTCGAGCTCGGCCCAGTAATGGTCGACATCTTCAAAGACGCCATCGACCGCTACGGCGAACGTGAATGGTCTCCCAATGTCATTCGCCGTCTCGAAGATGCCACCGGCACCTCGGTTCTAGCTCCAGGCTTCCCAGCCGAAATGATCGACGACGAACCTGAGGTTGCCGGCCAAGAAATCACCCCCACCCGCTAATCGTTCCCTAAAACCCCATCTTCTCGCAACGTCTCAATCTCAGCATCCCCCAACCCCAGCACTTCTTCTAACACCTCATCGGTGTGCTGTCCCGGCGTCGGCGCAATCGTCGGCGCAGGAGGCAACTCCGCGTTCACATAAACCGGCAACGGCAACTGCTCACAGCCCACATCGTCACTGGAGTAAAACCCCATCCGTGCCTGAAACTGCGGATCGTCACCAATGTTCGCCGGCGTATTAAACGGCGCAATTGGCGTGTTTTGCTCAACTCCGAAGTCCAACCATTCCGCCACCGACTTGGTCGCAAAAATCTCTCGCAACTCAAGATGCAGCTCGGTATTGCCTCGAGCATGGTCGGCGTAGGTGCTTCCCGGCCAACGCTCATAGAGGTCCATCCGATCCACACCTTCACAAAAGTTGCGCCAAAATGCTTGTTCTGATGCCATAAACAGCACATGCCCGTCGGTGGCTTCATATGCCTGATAGCGCACCCCTTCCCACATTCCCGCTAACCCCGCCTTGCG
>JAAXHB010000257.1 GCA_012271125.1 Actinomycetota bacterium
AAGCCGGTAGGCATCAAACCGCCTGAGGGGTAAAAGACCGAGGCACGGACTTGGGCACCTTCATCAACCAGACAATGATGCAACGCCTCGGTGAAGCAGCTGACAGCTGCCTTAGAAGACGCATAGACCGAGGCTCGAGGGACGGGGGCGAAGCCGCCGTCAGCAGAAGACGTGTTAATGATCTGACCGGGCTCACCTGAGGCAATCATGCGGGGAACGAAAGCGTTCACGCCGTTGGCGACGCCAAAGACATTGACACCGAAGCACCAGCGCCAGTCATTTAACTCCTGCTCCCAGGGCTTGCCTCCCCCGCCGGAGGTGACGCCGGCGTTGTTGAACAACAGATGACACGCACCAAAAGTGCGGAAGACTTGGGTGGCGAGTGCGTCTACGGAGTCCGAGTCGGAAACGTCGGTAGGGATAGCGAGGAGTTGCTGTTTGGATGCATGGTCTAGGTCATAGATAGCTGAGTCAAGGGCGGATTGTTCGATGTCGGCAATGACAACGTTGGCACCGGAGCGAACGAGGGATGCGGTGATGGCTTTGCCGATACCACTAGCTCCACCAGTGACAACGGCGGTTGCTCCGGCTAATTCGATTGGGGGGAGAGAATCGGGGGAGCCGGACATGGTAGCAATATTCGTTAGGCAGGCAGGGCGTAGGCGGAGGGTTGGGGTTTCATAGGGCGGGCGTACCAGAGAGGGCGGCGCAAACCGTTGGGGCCGGGAGCGGGCTGGGTTTTGGTGAGCCAGTCTTGATATGCCTCGGTGGCAGCTTGAGTATTGACGACAACGTCGCCGTAGCGGTCGTCGTGTTCGGCGGGGGTGACGGTCACTCGTTGATGCCAGCAATGCATGCCAGAGATTGGGTCGGGCTGGACACAAAATGTCAAGTTTTGGTGGACGCCGACATCGTCCCACCAGATGCGGTCAGTGTCGGGGTCGTCGCTCTTGTGGGACTTCATGGCGTCGTTGCGACGGAGACGCCAGGTGATGCCGTCGTCGTCGCAAGTCAAATCAGCAATACCGCCTGCCCAGGAGCGAGTCTTGTTGGTATCCAAACGCCAACGACCCATGTGATGAGACGCTGCCACAACACCAGGGCGGATGCCCTCGGTGCGCCAGGCGACAATTACAAAATGGCCGATGCGAGTGGTGACACGGACGAGACCATTGACGTCTATGCCTAGAGCTTCGGCGTCGGCGGGGTGAATCCAGAGTGGGTGGCGGTGGCTAATCTCATTCAGCCATTTGCTGTTTGCCGAGCGGGTGTGGATGAGGGTTGGTATGCGAAAAGTCGGTAGGAGTATGCGTTCGGTGCCGGCGAGGTCGAGGTCTTGCCAATGAACATGGGAGGGAATCCAGCCGGGAGTGGCGTGTTCTTCCCAGCCCCAGTCGGCGAGAGTCTGTGAGTAGAGCTCGAGTTTGCGCGAAGGAGTGGGGAAGCCTTCGCGAGGAGTGCCTTCAATATCTACGGCAGGTGAGCCGTCGCCGAGACCGGCGAGCTTGAGATTGGGTAGTGATTCGGGGTCGCCGTTCCAGGTGCCAGGGGTGTTTTGTTTTCGGTAGACGCCTGCTGAGTCGAGTTCGCAGTCCGTAAGGGTTTCGGGGTCGACGGGTCGTTCATAAGGGGTGTAGGTGTCGCCTTCGATGGCGTAAGCACCTCGGTCTTTCATGAACTCCAGCGGGGTTTGGCCGGCAGCGGCGGCGTCTTCGGCAAGGCCGGGGACGGATTCGGCGAACATTTGCGAGTAGTACTCATCTGTGGTGATGGGTTCGTTGTTGGGGCTTTCGAAGTATTGGCGGATGCCGAGGGTGCCGTCGGGGTCGATTTTCCAGGAGAGGTCGATCCAGAACTCGTTTTCTTCCCAGACTTCGCCGGGGTTGTAGTCGTAGGTGCGCGGTGTGGGGGTGCCTTGGTTGGCGGTTGGTTGAGAGTCGTTGGATTGAGTGCCGTGGAGTTCGTGATAGCGGCGCATGACGGGTTGGCGGAAACCAATCCAGCGACCGGCGTGGGTTTCGAAGCTGGCAACGTCGTGGCGTTCGGCACCGACGCCCATTGGCAGCACATAGTCGGCGAACCAAGCTGTCTCCGACCAAGTGGGTGTGAGTGCCACGTGGCAGCCGACCTTGTCTCTGTCGGTTAGGGCTTTGAGCCATGAGAAGCCGTCGGGGTTGGTCCAGACGGGGTTGTAGAC
>JAAXHB010000258.1 GCA_012271125.1 Actinomycetota bacterium
AGGTTTCACAGTGGTAGTAGGTTTCCACTTGGGATCGGCACCAGTGGCCGGCTGAGAAGTGCGACCCTTGCGACCCTTGTTCAACTCGCGGCCGCGTTGCTTATATTTGGTATCTGCCCCGTTCGCCATTCTATCTAGTTTAGCAACATTTACCGTCAGAAAGACAGCCCGTTCGGGTCACCTGATCGAGCTGCGTTTGAATTGCCACCACCTTATCGGCTAACGGTGTGCCGTTCCGTGGCAGCTCGCGTTCAATGTTGCGAACGCGTTCGTCTATGCCGTCAAGACAGTCGAGACGATCCGCGAGTCGGGTCAGCTTATGCCAAATAAACGCACTCAGTGCAACCGCTACAGCACCAAGGCCATAGTCCTCCAGGATGACCTGCAATCCCTCCATCAGAAGTCGGTCGCCTTGTTCAGCTCAGCAGCTACAAGTTTCGCCAGTTCCTCGGGTTGGAGTTTCTTAGATGAAAGCCACCGCCCAATGACCGCGTAGAGTGCCGTAATAAACGGCCAGACAGCACGCCCAGCAGCCACCCCAGCAGCAGCCACAATGGACCATACACTAACATCCCCAGCCCAATAAGCAGCCACCACAGCGGTGGGCACGGCCACCCATGCAGCCGAAACAAACGACACCACCGCAGCCGTAACGACATTCCTCATACCCCCATTATAGCGAGAGCCTGGCGAATACGTTGACGTTCCTCTTTCGACAACGGATCAGTCGACTGCTCGTCGGCCGACTTCACAGCCGCCGGACGCATCGGAGCTGCCACCGCCTGAGCAGTGCCCTCGGATAACTCAACCACCTCACGCTGCTGCCAACCCTCAAGATGGCCCAAACGTTTCAACCGAGTGTCAAGCCAATTCTGAGCAAAACCCTTGCCGTTGATCGAATCCAACCACTCGACACCCTTATCACGGCCACCCAAGTAAGTGTCAAAAATGCTAAAAATGCCGTGAACGATCCAATCCTGGAACAGTTCGGCAGGGAACTCGGGACCAGGGTCAG
>JAAXHB010000259.1 GCA_012271125.1 Actinomycetota bacterium
CTCCACCCCCTCACCAACCCCTAACCCCCACACGCTAAGGTGCCGGTATAACCTCCCCGGCTTCTAGCGGGCCGGGTCTCAGGTGCCCGTCATCCGATTTCTAGAATCGGTTTGGCGGGCACCACCATTTGAGGCAGTTGTAAGCGACGAGATTGTTGTGCTATCGTTCAGTGCAGCCCACTCGTCTCAATAAGGGGGCGAGTCTTCCGATGCCCGTCAGTGCTGTTTCCTAGGTCAGCCCTGGCGGGCATCACCACTTTTCGGGTTGCGGGTGAAACATCACAGTGGCTAAGATGTCTTCTTGTATACACCCCGACTCCTTGTGGGTCGGCCTTACCGGTGCCCGTCGGCTTTGTTTCTAGTGCGATTCCGGCGGGCATCACCACTTCTCTGGGCAATAAATTTTCCCGATCTGGGCTGGCAACTGACATTCAAGGAAGTCTTCCTTAGTTATTTGATACCACCAGTGGTCACCCACCCCTTCGCAGGTATCGCCTTGTAGGTCACCAGCTCGCGGTCGAGCACCCGGATTGACTGTTCCAACAGGAACAAAAAGGCGACATTCGCGTAGGGGTAGCGACAAGTCACTATCGTTTGTGATGACTATCGCAGCGTCAACATGGTTGCATAACACGTCCTTAAGTAGATGCGTTGCGAGATTGACATCGCTTCCTTTCTCCTCCCAAGTCTGATAAGAGGCCATTATTTTCGCGTTTTGCATTCTCTTTAGGTCACCGTCACGGACCTCTAGTGGCCATCTCTTATCTGAGTGGGTGATCCTTTTGTTTGACCGAAGCGTTGCGAGGGGAGATTTTCTGATTCTGTTGGTAAATCTGCCCAGTACAAGCAGATCAATAGACTTACTTCGTCTAAGTGCTTTTAGGTATGCGTCCTGATAATTCCACCCTTGCGGATCCGCTTTGTTGTTGAGGCGTGACGTGCAATAGACAACTTGGGACACATAAGAACCATGGGCTAGCCAGTTTTGGTTGCGGCCTAGCAAGCGTTGGCTCAAGTTGCGGAGGTCGAGCCACTTCCAGCCTTGAGTGCCACGGCCAAAAATACTGCGCCCGCCGTAGTAGAGATTGAAGCCATCTATGTACACGCCTACTCGCATGCGGCAAGCATACCACATATTCTTATATGTACTTAAAATTAATAAAATAATCTTGAAAATAAGTATGTGTGTTGTTAGGTAATAGCTGTAGGATGAATATGTGCCTAAATGTGAGGCAGTTCACCCTCTTAGGCTTGGGGGGTGAAGTGGGAGGAGTTTGAGGCGCAGGAACCAGAGCTAGCGGGCAGTGTCAAGGCGTGTTTTGAGCGTTATCAACATGCGGTTTTAGCAACACTTCGCAAGGATGGCTCTCCGAGACTCAGCGGCATAGAAGCACCCATCAGAGACGGTCACCTCTGGCTTGCCACAGCCCCAACCTCTCAAATAGCCCAAGACCTCCGCCGCGACGGACGTTTCGCGCTTCACAGCTCTCTCGACAGCGACCAACTCCCCCAGGGCGACGCAAAAATCGAAGGCATAGCCCAGCCCGCCACCGCAGAACAAGCCGCAACTTTCATCGCCGGCCACCGCTTCGATATTGACAACCTAGACACCGTTGCTGTCTTCACCACAGACCTACATCGAGCAGTGCTGACACGAGTCGGCGATGACAAGTTGTGCATCGACACCTGGGTTCCCACCACCGGTCATCAAGTCCATTACCGCACCTAGATGATCACCTGCCATACGAACAATGTTGAGGCAACCCGCGCCCTCGCCGCCGCTGTCGCACCGCACACCAAAACAGGCGACGTCATCATGCTCGTCGGCGACCTCGGCGCAGGCAAAACCGCTTTCGTCCAAGGCTTTGCCCAAGCTTGCGGAGTAACAACACCGGTCACAAGCCCCACATTCACTTTGGCGAACATTTACGAGGGCAACCCCCGCATCAACCATCTAGATGTTTATCGCTTCGAGTCAGCCACCGAAGTCGGCGACCTTGACCTAGACGAACTACTCGACAACGGAGTCACGCTCATCGAATGGGGTGACATCATCGACTGGGCACTGCCCGATGACACCCTTGAAATAACCATCACCTTCGGAGACACTCCCGACGACCGCATCCTTGAAATCAACAGTTCAACCAACGATCAACAAGGGCTAAGCAAAGCACTGGAGCCCTGGAAATGCTGACGCTGGCAATTGAGACCGCAACCGACTCCTGTGGTTGCGCTATCGGCATCGTCAATAAAACTTCTGGCACAGAAACACTGGCAGCAGAACGCACAGACACTCCACGTCACCATGCCGAACAGCTCGTCCCGCAGATCCAATCCATCACCCAGAAAGCCGGCGTCCAACTCAACGACATTGAAGCAATCGCGGTTGACATCGGCCCCGGCCTCTACACCGGCTTACGAGTCGGCGTCACTACCGCCATCACCATGGCAACAGCCCTAAATGTTGACGTGATCGCTGCCACCAGCCTCGACATCGTCGCCAACGCTCATACGGCTTCAACGGCTCCAGCCGACCTTCTTGTAGCAGCGCTAGATGCTCGCCGAGGCGAAGTTTTTTGGACGCTCTATGAACGCAACGAGAGCGAAACGATGGTGCGCCTAATAGACCCGAGCGTTGCCACCCCCGAAGTCGCCGCAGATGCAATCTCAGCAATAGCAGCCGACCGACATGCCACCAATCTTCACGTCCTAGGAGACACAGATTTGGCACAAGCACTCACCGCCCTGTCCCCAACATCAACAAGCGCCACCCCGCAAGCTGAAGACCTGCTCAGCCTTGCCCAGACCCAACAACCAGTCGCTCCCAACCAGATTGCACCCCTATACCTTCGAACCCCCGACGCCGTACTCTCAACCCCCTAAATACCCATATGACCCAAATACTCGGCATCGAAACCTCCTGCGACGAAACCGCCGCGGCCGTTGTCACAGACGCCCAAACAGTGCTGTCGTCAGTTGTCTCCAGCCAAATCGATCTTCACGCCCGCTACGGCGGCGTCGTCCCCGAAGTAGCCGGACGAGCCCACACCGAGCGCATCATGCCCGTCGTCACCGAAGCCCTCGAACAAGCCCAGACCAAGCCACCTGAAATAGAAGCCGTCGCCGCAACCGCCGGCCCCGGCCTGATCGGCGCACTCCTAGTCGGCGTCGCCGCTGCCAAAGCCCTTGCCCTCACATGGGACGTCCCCTTCATCGCCGTCAACCACCTCGAAGCACACCTCCAAGCCGTCTTCCTAGACGACCCCAACGTCGAACTGCCCGTCGTGGTCATACTCGTCTCCGGCGGCCACACAATGCTCGTGCTAATGCACGACTATTTGCGCTACGAAGTCCTCGGCGCAACCGTCGACGACGCCGCCGGCGAAGCCTTTGACAAGGTCGCCCGCCAACTCGGACTCGGCTACCCCGGCGGTCCCGCAATCGACAAAATCAGCCAAGGTGCCAACCCAGACGCAATCGATTTCCCTCGCCCCATGATCAACGACGGCTGGAACTTCTCCTTCAGC
>JAAXHB010000260.1:0-8916 GCA_012271125.1 Actinomycetota bacterium
TAGGTCCAGCGGGGCTTCTTGGCCGGCGCAGGCGCCGCGTCGGTGACCGTCATGCGCCCCCGGCAGGATTCGAACCTGCGCACACGGCTCCGGAGGCCGATGCTCTATCCCCTGAGCTACGAGGGCTCCCACAAACCCAATCTACGCTCCCCCACTCCCCTGCTCCGCTAGTTGCCCTTAAGGTGCTGGTTGTCCCATTCGCGGCATTTAGGGAGGGCGACTGCCTCAAGCATTGTTTAGAGATTGGGCGATGTGGCTGTCTGGGTGGGGGAACTCGACGTCGATCTCATCCATTGGGACGTTCATACGGACTCTCCACTTTCTGTTGAGGTGCCCGTCGCTTGGAGTCGGGAACTCCCAGCCATCAAACGGAGATAGGTGAGTTGTTTTCAGACTCTTTGGCAATGTGTCGCGCAAAGGCTCAGTATCAAAATAAATCTGCTGGTAGTCGCTGACATGATCTAGTAGAGCCCCCAGCTTCTGAACAGCGGGTTTTGTATAGAAGCGGCTTGCCTCTGCTAGAGCTTGGGGGTTGATCTGTGCGTAGCGATTGAACCGGCACAAGATGTTGAAGAAGTTGATATACCCACCAGCAAGTCTGATGCTCTGAGCGCAGTCAAGCAAGGTGTGCTCAGGAGTGGAGTAGCGCGCCTTGTGAGTGCCGCACCAGCCAGTGTCCCACTTAAGTAGTTGAACCTTGTGGTTGAGGGGATTGGTTGTTCTGACATAATCCAAGTGGGTTATTACCAGCGATGATAAGGAGTCTTGACGAGAAGCTTGCTTTTGGCGAGCTTCGGGTGTCAGGTGCGCTGAAGGCAGGTATGGACAATCGCTAAGTTGAGCACTCGTCATCACGTTGGTTACAGAACTAAGCCTGTAAGTAGCTCTATAACGCTGGGCGGCTGTTAGGCCACCTATGTAATAGTCATGTCCTAGATACTGCATCATCGGTTCAATAAAGATGCGCGGGTCAATGTACGGGTAGTCGTGGTCTGGGTGTTGGACGGGTGCCCAGCCGCCTTTGCATACCTTGGCTATCTCCTTGCGGTGGCGGGTTGCGCGCAGTGCATCGGGCAGCTTCTCACGATCTACGGCAAGCTTTATGCATAGATCTTCGCTGCTGATAAAACCACGCTGTACGCTGATCATCCAGTCACGGAGCTCAGATGCATGTAGTTCGGCTACTTTCATGATATTCACCATACCAGTTTGTAGCAGAAATTGCAAGTACTACCAGTTGGTAGCGGTAATTGCAAGGGATACCAGTTAGAAGGTAGGGGTGCGATGCTGCTAGTTGGCGTCGGGCGTTGCGATTGCGCGGAGGGAAGGTGGGAGAGGTGGAAAAATGTAAAGGGTGGTGTCCGGGGTAGGAAGATGTTAGGTAGGGATGTTGTGGGTGGGGAGGTTGTAGGCGGTTATGGCGTTGCCGCGAAGGACTTTGTAGCAGTCCGCGGCGTTCATGCCGACGGCAGTGAACATTTCGTGGGCGACTTGGCGGGAATGGGGGAAAGTGCCGTCAGAGTGGGGGTAGTCGGTTTCGAACAGGATTTGGTCGATGCCGACGTCGTGGCGTTGCTTGAGGCCGACTAGGTCATCGAAAATACAGCCAAAAACTCTTCCGGCAACAATGTCGCTGGGCAAAGGGTCGCTGGGCAACTTGTTGTTGATGTTTAGGTTTACGTTTAGGTTGGTGTCGTCGTTGTTGCTGGCGTCGTCGTCAATGTCGTTGTTGAAATTGGGGCCGACGCCGCCGCGGCCTTCCTTATAGACCGAATCCATGCGTTCGATTTGGAACGGCATCCAGCCGACTTGGCTTTCGGCGTAGACGATTTTGATTTTTTTGAAGCGTTGCAGGGTGCCGGAGAAGACCCAGTCGACGAGGGAGCCTTCGGCGTTTTGGGCATACAGCGACATGGATGTGGCGAGGGGGGCGTCGGGGGAGGTGGCAGGCATCGACGAGGAGGAGCCGATGTGCATGGAGACGGTGGTTTCGGTTTCTTCGCAGGCTTGCCAGAGGGGGTCCCAGGCACCGGAGTACATGGAAGGAAGGCCGAGTTTGTGGGGGTTTTCGGAGAAGGCGACGGCGTTGGCACCTTTGGCGGCGCAGCGGTGGACTTCGGCGGCGCAGAGGTCGACGTCCCAGAGTGGCAGCAGGGTTAGGGGGATGAGGCGGCCTTTGCCGGCACCGGCACCCCAGTCGTCGATGATCCAGTCGTTGTAAATCTGCAGGGCGGCGAGGGCGAGTTTTTTGTCGGTGCGTTCGAGGAAGCCTTGGCCGCAGAATCGGGGGAAGGTGTTGGGGTAGTTGAGGGCGGCTTGGACATGGTTTTGGTCCATGTCGGCGAGGCGGGCAGCTTGGTCGTAGGTGCCGGGGCGGAGCTGTTCGTAGGTGGTGGCGATGTTGCGTTGTTGTTCACGGGGCAGGCCGGCGGGGCCGTGGAGTAAGCCGGTGGGGACGGAGGCGTCTTCGAAGAGCCAGAGGTCGCAGAGTTGGCCGTCGGGGTCGTTGCGGGTGAAGCCGTAGTGGCCGCCTTCGAAGTGGAGGCGGACTTTTTCTTGGACGACTCGGGGGCCTTGGTCTTTTAGGGAGGCGGGGAGCTGGGATTGCCAGAGGTCTTTGGGCTCCATGACATGGTCGTCAACAGAGATTATGAGAGGGAGCTCTTCGACGGGTGGGGTGCTCACCAAATTGAGGTTAGGGGTTGGGGTGCCAGAGCGCGACCGTCAGGAACGATCCGTGGCGGCGCCCCCTAGGGCGACGCCCATTAACGAAGTGCTCTGGGCAGGCACCCCATAACGATCCGTTCGGCTTCGTCGTCCCAGGCGTCTTCAGTGTCGCCATCTAGGTCGCTGGGGTTGGGGGTGGAGCGCAAGGCGTCATCGAGGGCTTGGAACTCGGCGAAACTGAGGGAGATTCTTAAGCCTTCGTAGGTGCAGTGGCAGAGGGCTTGGGACTGGACTGGGGTTAGGACGGCACCGGATTCGTCTTCGATGCCTTCGTTGGCTTGGCGGCAGGACTCGATGAAGTTGTCGTAGACGTCGCCGGTTGCTTCGGCTTCGTCCCAGGATTGTGGGTCGGGGCTGTTGCCGCAGGCGGTTGCGAGCAGGGCTAGGGCTAGAAGAGTTGGGGCTATGAGTGTTGTGGTGACAGCCTTTCGCACAGGGTGAGGGTACCCGCGGCTATTGGCTTAGTTGGCGTGCTTTTTGGAAGATGTCGTCGAGCATTGCTTCGGTGAGCTTGCCTGTGAAGGTGTTTTGCTGGCTCACGTGGTAGCTACAGATCAGGTGTAAGCCGTCTGCTAGTTCCGCGACTCCACTGTGACTGAAGTTTGGTCTAACTCCTGGCCCGAACTGCTTCCAGATCACTTCGTAAGCGAAACGTCCGAGGGCGACGATGACTTGTGCGTTGCGCAGGGCGGCGAGTTCGCGTTGTAGATATGGCAGGCAGGTGTCTCGTTCGGCGGGGGTTGGTTTGTTGGCAGGTGGTGCGCATTTGACGGGGGCGGTGATCCAGGCGTCGGTGAGTTTCATGCCATCTTTGGCGTGGGTTGAGGTGGGCTGGTTGGCGTAGCCGGCTCGATGTAAGGCGGCGTAGAGCCAGTCGCCGGAGCGGTCGCCGGTGAACATGCGACCGGTGCGGTTGGCGCCGTGAGCGGCGGGGGCGAGACCGACTATTACTAGGCGAGCGCTTGGGTCGCCGAAGCCGGGGACGCCTTTGGCATGATAGGTGTCGTCGATATAGGCGGCACGTTTTTCTGTGCCGACTTGTTCTCGCCATGCCACGAGTCGGGGGCAGGCATGGCAGGCGGTGACTTCTTTTTCAATTTGTTGAAGTGGCGAAACCACGTGCGCAGGTTAGGGGTGGTGCCTAACATCTAGAGCATGGGCGGTGCCAAAACACTTGTGCTTCTTGTGCGGCATGGGCATACGCCTACCACGGGGAAGGTGTTGCCGGGCAGGGCTGAGGGGTTGGAGCTGTCTGAAAAGGGGCAGGAGCAGGCGATTCATGCGGGTGAGCGGATCATAAAACTGGTCGACAGCGTCATCAGTGCCGGAGCGCGAGGTGAGAAGGAGTCCATGGCGGCGTCCCATAGGACGACGCCCATCATTTACGCATCTCCCATGTTGAGGACGCAGCAGACAGCGTTGCCAATAGCGGCGTCTTGTGGAGTTGAAGTGACGACACTGGAGGGGATCAACGAATGCGACTTCGGCGACTGGACTGGAGCGGAGCTAGCCGAGCTACGGAAGTTGCCGGAATGGAAGACGGTTCAGGAGACGCCGAGCAAGTTCGCATTTCCAGGCGGTGAGTCATTTGCGGGGATGCAGGAGCGGGCTGTTGGCGCGATAGGAGACGTCGTTGGTCGCCATCCTGGCGGGATCATCGTGGCTGTGTCGCATGCTGATGTGATCAAGTCCATCGTCGCTGACGCCATGGGGACTCCGTTGGATCATTTTCAGAAGCTGTTCATCTCGCCGTGTTCGATTTCTGCTGTTGTATACGAATCCGTGTCACACCCCTCGGATAAAAATAAGACAGCGATGGTGCTGACGGCGAACAGCATCGGCGACGATCTGGGGCGTTTACCGATTCGGTTAGGAGGTGAAGATGCCTGAGTCGTTTTTCTTTGAACAAGTTGAGTTGATCACTGTTGGGACGCTTGGGCCTAAGGGGCAGCGGGAGTTCTACTTGCAGTGCAAGGCTGAGGGTGAGCTGGTGTCGTTGAAGATGGAGAAACAGCAGGCGCAGGCGTTGGCGACATATATGGAGCGGATGCTTGCCAACATCACCATCGATGCGCCGGCGGAAGCACCTGATGACTTGGACTTGCGGGAGCCGGTGATCGAATCATGGCGGATTGGCAATATGGGGCTTGCCTATGACCATGAGCGTGACATTGTGATGTTGTTGGCGAGTGAGCTTCGGGGTCAGGATGAGGACGAAGATGATTTGGCGGACGGTGTGTTTGGGGATGGGGCTGAAGCTCGGTTTTTCTTTTCGCGAGGGCAGGCACTTGGGCTGATTCGGCGGGCTCGCCGCGCTGTTGACGCCGGACGTCCTCCATGCCCTTACTGTCGCATGCCTCTGGAGCCTGAAAATGCTGGCTGGTGTCCCTGCAGCAACTGACGGGGCTCTTGTTCTGTGGAACTTGATGAAGCATTATCTCTACTAGTCACCAGTGAGGTTGAGCTGGTGGGGAGGATGCCGTATAGCTCTAATGCGACCTTCTTGGTCGCGCTGCGCCCCCTTGGTTTTGGATCTGAGGGGCGAGACGGCGAATCAGGTGGGGTTGGAACGGTGAGGGGGATATATAAGCCGGAGAGGGGGGAACGGGAGCTTTGGGACTTTCCGCCGGGACTAGCGCATAGAGAAGCGGGAGTGTTTTTGGTGGATCAGGCGTTGGGGTGGGGGGTTGTGCCGCCGACGATTGTTCGTGAGGACTTGCCACTGGGATTTGGGTCGTTGCAGCTGTTCATGGAGGCGGACTTTTCACAGCATTACTTCACGTTGATCAGTGATGAGACGCATCATGATGCGTTGCGACGAATATGTGCACTAGATGTGATCGTTAACAACACCGATCGCAAGTCGGGACACTGTTTGCTAGGGAAAGGTTTGTTAGGAACTGATGGTTCGGTTTGGGCGATTGACAATGGCTTGTCGTTTCATCATGAGTACAAGTTGCGAACGGTGATTTGGGACTTTGCGGGAGACGAAATTGACGAGCAAATGTTGGGGGATTTGCGTGGTTTAGCGGAGGGGGGGTTGCCGGAGGCGCTGCTGAAGACCTTGACGCCGTTTGAGCGTGCCTCAGCGCAGGCACGGCTAGAAGGATTAGTAGAGGCGAGGCGTTTTCCGGTTGATGAAACCGGAGGGCGACGATGGCCCTGGCCGTTGGTTTAGCAGTCGCGACTCGGTCTGTCGGCGGTGTCGTCGCAGCAGATGTCGTCGTCAAAAAGGGTTTAGCGGGAGTTGAGGGCTTCGATGAGTTTGGGGAGCACCTTGTGGACGTCGCCGACAATGCCGAGATCGGCGACCGAGAAGATCGGAGCCTCCTCGTCCTTGTTGATGGCGATGATGTTTTTGGAGCCCTTCATGCCGACGAGGTGCTGGGTGGCACCGGAGATGCCACAGGCGATGTAAACGGTGGGCTTGACGACCTTTCCGGTCTGGCCGACCTGGTAGCTGTAGGGCACCCAGCCGGCATCGACGATGGCGCGGCTGGCACCGGGGGCGGCACCGGCTGCGGCGGCGAGCTGTTCGATCATGGAGTAGGCCTCGGCAGAGCCCAGGCCACGACCACCGGAGACGACCACGGCGGCTTCGTCGAGCTTGGGACCCTCGGACTCTTCGGTGGTGCGCTCGATGACTTTGGCGGTGCCGGTGTTGCCGAGTTCGGGCACGGCGAGGGGGTTGACCGCAGCGGGGCTGCCACCGGTGGGGGCGGGTTCGAAGGATTTGGGGCGCACGAGCCAGATACCCGGAGTGGTGCCGGTGAAGGCCGAGACGACGTTTTTGACGCCGCCGAAGACGGGTTCGGTGCCTTGGAGGGCGTTGTCGGCGACTTCGAGATCGACGACGTTGGACAGCACGGGCGCACCGAGTTTGACCGAGAGGCGGGCAGCGACGTCACGTCCGTCGTAGGTGGTGCCGAGCATGAAGGCATTCGGGGCGGTGCCATTGGACACGGCGGCTGCTACAGCCGAGGCGACTGCTACGCCTTGCATGGCTTCGCCGAGGTCGCCGGTGGCGTGGACGGCGGTTGCGCCATGGTCGCCGAGTTCGGCGGCGATGCCCGTGGCGTCGGAGCCGCAGAAGACCTCAACGGTGTTTGCCATTGTGCGGGCTTTGGCGAGCATTTCGAGAGTGATTGTGGATACGGCACCGTCGCTGGTTTCGCCGTAGACCCAGATTTTGTCGAGCATTTGGGGTGCGTCCTTTTTTTGGTGGTTTTGCTAGGTGGGACTAGAGGACTTGGAGTTCGTCTAGGCCTAAATGACCTTTAGGTCATCAAGAAACTGGACGACACGTTCGTGAGCGGTGCCGTCGTCTTCGATGACTTCGCCGGCTTCGCGGGGCGGGGCGTCGTAGACCTTGACGATGGATTGGCCGCTGCCGGCCCAGCCAACTTGGGCTGCGTCGATGCCGAGATCGGAGATAGTGAGCTCGTCGACGGGCTTGTTTTTGGCACCCATGATTCCCTTGAAGGAGGGATAGCGGGGTTCGACGACGCCGGCAGTGACTGATACGACCGCTGGGAGCGGGCATTCGACGAGGTCGGCACCGGCTTCGGTTTGACGGCGGACTTTGGCGGTACCGGAGTTGATCTCTATTTCCTTGGCGAAGGTGACGCTGGGGAGATCGAGCAGCTCGGCGATTTGTTCGGGGACGACGCCGGTGTAGCCGTCAGATGATTCGGTGGCGGCAAGGACGAGGTCGGGTTCGTTTTTGGAGATGGCGGCGGCAAGGACTCGGGCGGTGCCGAGGGCGTCTGAGCCGGACAAGGCGTCGTCGCTGACGAGGGTGGCTGATTCGGCACCCATGGCGAGGGCGGTGCGGAGTCCGCTGACCTCGTTGTTGGGTGCCATCGAGACGAGATGGACGCTGCCTTCACCGGCGGCGTCGACAAGCTGTAACGCCATCTCGACGCCGTAGGAGTCGGATTCGTCCAAGATGAGCTTGGTGTCGCGCTTGAGAGTGTTGGTCTCGGGGTTGAGCGCGCCGGGATCAGCGGGATCGGGAATCTGTTTCACACAGACAACTACCTTCATGGGCGCAAGTCTGCCCTAACGCGAGAGTTTTCGCGCACAAAATTAATAGCAAATCTTGGATTGCTACGAGTGCAAACACTGCGACCCCATCCGTGGTGCTTCGCCATAGCACACCACCCATCAGCAACTGTGCCGGATTACTAGTAGCAACGGCAGACTCTTACTGTGAGATTGACGCTTATTGTTAACTCAGCGGCGTCTTCGGTGACTGCTCGGCGGAGGGTGGTGATTGCCAAGGCGTTGGCGGCTGACCATGAGGTCTCCTTAGTTGAGACGGCACGCCGTGACCATGCGACTCGTCTGGCGAGGGCAGCGGCTTTTGACGGTGCCGAAGTAGTTGTGGTTTTAGGCGGGGACGGGACTTTGAACGAGGCGGCGAACGGGTTGGCTGGGACTGAGACAGCGTTGGCAGCACTTCCTGGAGGGTCAACGAACGTTTTTGCGCGGATTTTGGGGATACCAGCCGATCCGGTGGACGCTGCGGGCTGGTTATTGGATGCCTTGGACGGGTCTGAGATTGGTTCGATTGGATTGGGGTCGATTGCCGGGCGACATTTCTTGTTTCACTGCGGGACTGGGTTTGATGCTGCTGTGGTTCAACATGTTGAGCGGCGGGGTTCATGGAAACGTTGGGCTGGGCATCCGTTATTTATGTATGCGACGGCTCGGACTTGGTTACGTTCAGAGCATCGTCGGCGGAGGCCTGTTTCAGTTGTTGGTGCAGACGGTTCGGAGCTGGCTCGTGGGCGTTTCAATGTGATTTTGAACGCTAACCCTTATACGTATTTGGGTGATCGTTCTTTCGACTTTGTGCCGTCGGTTTCTTTGGATTCGCCTTTGGTTGTAGTGAGTTTTTCTTCTTTGTCTTTAAGGAGACTTGTGCCTTTGACTTGGCGTGCTCTGGGTTCAGGCAATATTGAGGGACGGCCTGGGGTAAACGTTGTTCATGATGTGCGACAAGCAACGCTTATTGCTGATCCTGTTGTGCCGTACCAACTGGACGGAGACTTTGTCGGAAGTGCGTCTCGGCTCGACCTCCGCTGGATGCCCGATGCTTTGCGATTAGTTACTGGTTGAGTTGGCCTTTATCGGGCTTGAATGTGCTCACGCTCCAAAATTGCGTTCGTGGCCTTTATCAGGGTT
>JAAXHB010000260.1:8981-9942 GCA_012271125.1 Actinomycetota bacterium
ATTCAACCCTGCCAGCCCACTCACGCTCTCAATTGCTGTATCAGCGCAGTCAAGCCCGCCAGCCCAACTCACGCACACGAACTCGCATAGCTAAGAGCCTCCACGCACCCCTTTTTTGGGATCTGGGGTTTTACAGGGGTTTAGCTTTATACCCGCCAAAGCCGGTGGTGTGGGAAGCGCCGGCGGCGGCGCCTAAACGTTCGATGGGGATTGTTTGCTTGGAGGGGGTGGGGGTGAACTCGACGGGCAGGCTCTTAACGCCGGCGATGAAGTTAGAACGCAGATAAGTCGGATCGGTCGGATTGTTCGCGCTGGTTCCGGCGGGGGCAATGTCAGGGAGGCGTTGAGCGATCTCCTTGAACATCAGACGTATTTCCATTTTGGCGAGGTTGGCACCGAGGCAGTAGTGCGGGCCTCCACCACCGAAGCCGACATGGTCATTGGGTTGGCGTTCGATGTCGAAAACGTCGGGGTTGTGAAAAACTCGAGGGTCTCGGTTGGCTGTGCTGTACCAGAGGATGACCTTGTCGCCTTCTTTGATGGAGACGTCGCCGAGTTGATAATCGCACAGGGCTTGACGACGGAAATGGATAACCGGACTAGCCCAGCGGACAATTTCTTCTGTCGCAGTGTCGATTAGTGCGGGTTGGGAGACGCTGCTGTGTCTGTCGGCGGTGCCGGCGTCGCCGAGGTTGTTGGGGCAGATGTTGTCGTCGTTATTAAAAGAAGAAACGAGTTTCGCCCATTGGTCGGGGTGACCAAAAAACGCCATCATGCCTCTAGTGATCGAGTTGCGAGTTGTTTCGTTGCCGGCAACGCACAAGATGACAAAGAACATGTCAAATTCGAGTTCGGTGAGTTTTTCGCCGTCGAGATCGTCGCCTAAAAGGGTGGTGATGATGTCGTCGGCGGGCTTGTCACGGCGGTCGGCTTGGAGTTCATGCGAGTAGGAGAAGAGGTC
>JAAXHB010000261.1 GCA_012271125.1 Actinomycetota bacterium
ACACAGAGATTTACATCAACACTTGCCAACCCGAGGACATGCGTATATTGTCAGATACACCTACAAAACCACAACAACACCACACCAGGCACAAAATACATAGAATACAAGGGTTAATCATTGGGACCACACCAAAAAATAAGATAGAGCAGAGATTTAAATCTATGATGAAGAATTTCATTAAATACGCCTACAAACCACAACACAGAGATTTAAAACATCAGAAGTACTACTTGGCATCCAGAGAACACACATTGTCAAACATGCCACAACCCCCAAGCAGCATAACGTATCTAGGTTTATTATGAGGACTACACCCACAATCACAACAGTAATTTAAGGTAAGTGGTAGGACACTTATCTTTCCACTGACACGCCCACCAACGCCCAACACCACGCCAACCCTAATGGAACTCAATACATAAATTTCTAGGTTACGACTAAGTTTATAATGGGACCACACCCACAAATTAAAGCATAGTGAAAATTTACTACATGATAGTCAACAATTGTTAACCAGAGGACACACCTACATCGTCAGACATGTCAAAAATCACCAACCCCCAACCAGCATTTTACATGCAGCATAAAAGTTCTAGATTGATTTGAGGACAACACCCATATTTCACAACATTAAAACATCAACGGTAATTCTTAGGATCAAAGATACTTCCCCTTCACAGTCACAAACCAATACACAGAGATTTACAACAACAAAGGCTACACTGGACAACCACAGAAGAGGCTTACATCATGACACACCAACAAAGCAACCCCACATGCACCAGGGCGACCACACTCACAAAACTGCACAGGAAATTTAAAACATCAATGATAAAACTTGGCAACCATAACCCATGCCACAGACATGTTCAAACATTCCTAGCACTCAATACATACACACTAAATTTTATCTTGTTACCACACCCACACACCACAACAGAGGAAATTTACATCTTCATCTGCAACATTTGGCAGCCACAACTACGTCACATGCCAACAAATTGACGACCAGCAAATGGCACAAAATAACAAAGACACTTCCCCTTCACGAACCAACACAGAAATTTACAACGAAGGCAACACTGGGCAACCAAAGGAAACGTTTATATCATAACACTGTTTAGTCAGTGTGGTCCTACTGGTGCATGTACAGGCTGCACAGGAAATTTAAAACACCAAAGGTAACACTTGGCAACCATAGGACACACCCCATGCCACAGATATGCCCACACATAACCAAAAACTCTAACCACACTGGCACTCAATACATACGGTAGATGTCCACACGCACACACCACAACACCTGG
>JAAXHB010000262.1 GCA_012271125.1 Actinomycetota bacterium
AATCTACTTTTAACATTTTCAACTGCAAAAGTAAAAAGCTGTAATACTCAATATAAGATTACATTATTTCTTTATGTACGTTTCCCTCTGCAGTGATCGAAATAACCACATCATAATTCTGTCGCATTTTATTATGTTTTTTTTTTTCATATGACAGTGTTTGCCAGCAATAGTATGGTAATAGGTAATAATTTAATTTGCAAAATGGATATTATTTTTAACTACTTTAATGAAATAAATTATTTATATCCTTTGATTTTTCTTTAACCGCCTCTTTAATGCGATAATTTAAATTATCTTGTAAATTTTCATCAAATAGTTTCAAACTATATTGCTCAAGATTATTTTTAATTCTTTCAATAACATCATTTTCTTGGATAAGTTCAATTTGTCTTTCAACCAATTCTTCGCAATTATGTTCTAAACATAATGATATTTCAGAATCATTGAATTTACTTTTAATAAAATCTTCTACTTTTTTTTCAACTCAAATTCCATTATTTTAGCCAAATCTTCATCAGTTTTTTGTTCAAAAAAGTTAGTGTCAATTTAACAAATTTAGTTCCATGTTTTTTTTTAAACAAGTTTATTTCATTTTTTATATATTCATACACACATTTTATTACATCTTTTTAAACATTCATATTTATAACCTTCATTCGAATAATCTGACCAAAATTCATGATCAGATTTTTTTATTTTGTTAATAATGAATTCGACTAAATTATTAGACATACTATATATTAGAAAATAATTTTTAAGTATGTTTTAATCTGCGTTTAAAAATAACCAAAAACAGTGAATATTTTTGGCTATAATACTAGCAAATAAACAGAATAAACTGTAATCTACAATATATGATTACATTATTTATTTACTATGTCTTTGAACATAATCTTTTAACAGATCACTAATTGCATCATGATGTTTTTTAGTTTTTAAATGACATGTTTTTCCAGCTAGTGTATCTGTAATATTCTTCATTCTGAAGCCACTCGGAAACCATGAGTTTTCG
>JAAXHB010000263.1 GCA_012271125.1 Actinomycetota bacterium
GACCCGTCTCTATATATGAGCATCTTGGCACCGGCGTGTCTTGGCACCGAGCGCGAAGTCTCCACCACGGTCGCCACCGCAACCGCCACTCCCTCATCCACATCTTTAGCAACCTGTGCCAGCAAATTGGAATTCATTTCGATATCTCACGGGACTCACTTGACAAGTTTTTTTTCTCACCGAGCGGCTTCACGCGTCGAGCCTGCGAGACCTCTCTTCCGTTAGGCCTGCTCAGTCTCTCGCTACCGCTCGACGTTCGAAAAATAAACTTGTCACGCTCGCCCCTACGTAACAGCGTTAGCACATTCAACCCTGCTAGCCCAACTACCAATCCTTTTGCGATCATCTCCACAGTCTTGTGGCTTGGGATTGGACTTGGTGGCGAAGTTGTTCGAGGTCGACGGTGGAGACTTCGCTAGACGAATCTTTTGCGTAGATCCATTTGCCGGCTGCCATGGTTCGGCGGACGTCTGTGCCGTTGCGCCATAGCACGAGCTGGTCGGCGAGGTTGTGTTCTGTGACTGGTGTTGGCAAGCCGGTGCCTGCACCATTATTTTGATCTTTGGGGTTTAGATCTGTGAGGGTTAGGTCGGCGTGCCAGCCGGGTTCGAGGCGTCCGACACGTTCAAGGCCGATGGCTTTGGCGGAACCTTCGGTTGCGAGTTCGATCACCTTGCCAGCGCTGATGGCAGCAGGGTTCTGTGACGCTGCACGCTGTAGCAAGAAGGCGGCTCGCATGATCTGAAACATGTCGTTGATATAGCCATCAGAGCCGAGGCCGACAGTTATGTTGCGGTCAAGCATCGTTAGTAGAGGTGCGATGCCGGCACCGACTTCACAATTCGACAACGGCATATGTGAGACCCGGACTTGGCGGTCGGCGAGGATGTCGAGTTCGGAGTCGCTGAGTTGAACGCATTGACTTGCCAGCATTCGTGACGACGCCACGCCAAGATGGTCGTAATACTCGAGGGTGCGCATCTGGTGATGTTCGAGGCACCAGTCGGGTTCGTGTGTGCCTTCGTTGACATGGGCATGACAGGTGACGTTGTGTTCGGCGGCGAAATTAAAGGCTTGGCGGATGAAGTCCGCTCCGCAAGTGAAAGTGGTGTGGATTGACATGGCACCAGAGGTTCGGGGATTGTTGCCGTGGGCGGTTATGAAGGCGACGTTTTCTTGCAGGCCTGCTTGAGCGTTTTCGGGACTCATGCGCTCGGTGGCTTCGAAGGTCAAGATGGCTCGCAAGCCAAGCGGTGCAATGGCTTGCGCTTGGGTGGCTAATGCGCCGGGGAGTGCGTTAGGGGCTTCGGTTATGTCGAAGAAAGTCGTGGTGCCGGTGGCGGCAAGTTCGGCGGCACCCCATTTGGCTGCGGCGGCAAGCATTTCGAGGTCGAGGGCGTCTTCAACTTTGGGCCACCAGTAGTCGTTGAGGAATGCCCAGAAGTCGCTCGGGGCGTTGTCGACGGGGATGCCGTGGGCGAGCACCCCATATAGATGTGTATGTGAGTTGACAAATCCAGGCATGAGAACGCAGCCGGTGCCGTCGTAGTGGTCGTCGTTGGCAAAACGCGTAGTTAGCTCTGTTGTCGGGGCAATTTCATCGATCCGACCGTCAACAACACGAACAGCATGATCCTGCAGTGGCAGCGCAGTACCAGCTGTTAACACCCAATCAGCTGAGATGATCATGTCGTCATTGTCGTCAGCAACATGATCGTCGTCGCTCATGTCGTCGTCGTCATTAGTGCCGGCACTCGTAGTGTCGGTGCCATCATCATCGTCGTCAGCAACATCAGACGCAGGAAAGGGTCAGGTTCGTAGGGCTGTCCAGACTCGTTCGGGGGTGAAGGGCAGCTCGTTGATGGCGACGCCGGTGGCGTTGAGGATGGCGTTGCGGATCGCCGGTGCCACACCGTCCTTGGGAATCTCGGCGACAGCCTTGGCTCCGAAGGGACCGCTGTCCTCCATGGTCTGCACGAGGTAGACGACCGTGTCGGGCATCTCATCGGCACGGTAAATCCAGTAGGGGCCGAAGGTGTCGTTGATCATGCGGCCGGCGTCGTCGTACGCCATCTCCTCGCAGTGGGCGTAGCCGAGCGCCTGAGTCATGCCGCCCTCGACCTGGCCGCTGGCGGTGACGGGGTTGATGGCGACGCCGCAGTCGACGGCCATGACGAGGCGGGTGACGGTGACCTGGCCGGTCTCGATGTCCACCTCGATCTCGGCGAACTGGGCGCCGAAGGGGGGCGGGCACTCCGGCGAGACGTAGCTGGAGGTGCCCATGATCTGCTCCTGGTCTTGCCAGTGGAGCGAGTCGAGGGCGATCTCTTCGAGTGTGACCGAGCGGCCATCGGGAGCAACGGCTTTGCGGTCACGCAGCTCGATCACGCAGGGCTCGTCGATGTTGAGGAGCATGGCGGCACGCTCCTTGAGGCGTTTGCGGGCGGCTTCGGCGGCGTGCAGGGCGGCGGTGCCGGAGATGTAGGTGGTGGAAGAGGCGTAGGCACCGGTGTCGAATGGGGTGACGTCGGTGTCAGAGGAGTAGACCTTGATGTCGTCGAGGGGCACGCCGAGGACTTCGGCGGCGATTTGGCCGATGACGGTGTCGGCGCCGGTGCCGAGGTCGGTTGCGCCGATGAGCATGTTGAACGAGCCGTC
>JAAXHB010000264.1 GCA_012271125.1 Actinomycetota bacterium
CCCGCCACGAAACCGTCGAGGCGCTGCTGCGCCACGTCATACGCATCGTTGAAAGCGCCCGCCCCGTGCCGCTCACCAACTCGGTGATGATCAGCCGCGACGAGGTGCTAGAAGCCTTGCGCCAAGCCGTGCAGAACCTTCCCGAAGAGCTGCGTTCAGCGCGCTGGCTGCTCAAGGAACGTGACGAAATGCGTGCCCGCATGCAACGTGAAGGAGATGAGCTAATCGCCGCTGCTCGAGCCCGAGCCGAACGCATGGTGCAGCGCGACGAAGTGGTCGCCGCTGCCGAGCTGCGTGCCCGCCAACTCGTCGGCGACGCTCAAGACGCTGCACTGCAAATGAAGCTAGAAACAGAAGACTGGTGCGACCAGCGCCTCGCTGGCTTTGAGGCCATGCTCCAAAAAACTCTCAACGCGGTCATCCAGAGCCGTCACCGTCTCCAAGACACCGGTCTGCCCCGCAATCGTCCCTCAACTCCACCAACCCAACCCGGCCTCTCCGACTAGTGGAAAATGACCTTCGGGTGGATTGCACGAAGTTGCAAGACGGCAAGGTTCGGCGCATTGACCTAGATCGCCAGGGCACGCTTAGCGAGCCTGAGTTGCGTGCCGCAAGCGTTGTCGATGGTGTTGTCGTTGTTAAGGGGGCGGTTACGGCAGCCGGGCCGGCACTGGTCTTAAATGGTGTTCTTGAGGGGCGGTGGTCGGCAGAATGTCGTCGTTGTTTGCAGGAGGTGCGGGGCGATTTTGAAATAGAGCTAAGTGAGGTTTTTCAAGAAGAGTCCAGCCAAGAAGAGTCCAGCAATGTCGGATCTGACGGCGAGTTCTGGCCGATAGTTGAATCGTGGATAGACCTTGAGCCGCTGGCACGAGAAGCTGCACTGGTCAATTTGCCAATGGCTGCGCTTTGTTCAGAGGATTGTGCCGGCCCCGACCCAGACCGGTTCCCTACACGTTCCGAAGAGTCCGCCACCGAAACCTCCGCACCGATAGACCCCCGCTGGGCAGCGCTTAGCGAACTGCGTTTCGACGACTAGAACCCAACCGCACCGCTAGCCTTAACTGCTCTTATGGCCGTCCCAAAGAAGAAGACTTCCAAAGCCAAAACCCGCAGTCGGCGGGCATCGGCTTGGCGCATCCGCTCAGCCGGACGCAGCCTCTGCAGTCACTGCGGAGCGGTCAAGCGACCCCACCATGTATGCGCCAACTGCGGCTGGTATCACGGTCGCCAAGCCATCGACGTCTAGGGAATCCCATCGCCCTAAACACAGCTAGCCCATGTTGCCAATAGCTGTTGACGCCATGGGTGGCGACAAGGGCCCCGCCGTCGTCATCGACGGTGCCCGCCGCGCAATTGACGACCTCGGCATCGCTGTCACCCTCGTCGGCAGACCTCAAGAAATCACCGAAATCGCCGCCGACCACGACACAAAAATCGACGACATCGACATCATCGAAGCCGACCAGGTCATTGGCATGGACGCCGAGCCGTCCTCCAGCGTGCGCACCATGAAGGACTCCTCGCTCGTGCGAGCCGCTGAAGCCGTGCGAGATGAACGAGCTTCGGCCATGGTCTCAGCCGGCAACACCGGAGCGGCAATGGGCGCCGCTCTGCTGCGGATGGGGCGCATCTCCGGCATCGCCCGTCCCGCCATCGCCACCCCGATCCCCGTTCCGGGGTCGACCCCGACGGTCTTGCTCGACGCCGGCGCCAACGCGGAGGTGCAGGCGGAGTGGCCCGCTCAGTTCGCCCGGAGGGGGTGGTTCTACGCACGGCGCCGCTTCGCGTTCGCCGAGCCGAGGGTCGGTCTGCTGTCGATCGGCGAGGAACCGGGCAAGGGTGACACCC
>JAAXHB010000265.1 GCA_012271125.1 Actinomycetota bacterium
CTGCTGGAGTGGCGGTCGTGGCGCAGGCCGGCTTCGAAGAGGATTTCGTCGGCGTAGATGTCGCCAATTCCGCTTAGGAAGGTTTCATCGGTGAGACGTTCTTTAAGTTCGCCGGGGGAGTCGGTGAGCCAGTCGCCAAGCTGTGTCCAGGGGATTGGCTCAAGCGGGTCAGGGCCGCCATTGACTGATTCGGGTATTTGAAACTCAAGCTCATCTGGAGTGATGAGAAAAAGCTGGCCGGTGCCGACTGGGTCAACAAAAACCAGGCGGCAGGTTTTAGCGAACGTGAGCTCGACTTCCCAGTTCGGAAGTTTGGCGGTTGGTTTTTCAACGATTTGTGGTGAGCCGGAGCCACCGAGGTGCATGACGAGCAGCGAGTCGTCGTCAAGTTCAAAAGTGATGTTGAGTCCGATTCGGTCGACGGCTTTGATTTTGCGTTTGATGACGTTGCGTTCGAAGGTGTTGCGAAAATAAAAGCTCTTGAGGCAGCGCATGCTGACGGCTTTGGCGTTTTTGATTTCTTTGCCGACCAGGGTTTTTTCGAGCTCTTTGCGCACGATTTCAACCTCGGGCAGTTCAAAATCGACTAGGGAGCTGGGGCGGTCGGCGCTTGCCTTGATGCGTCCTTGACGATCTCGATTGGCGCGTTCGCGGGCTTTGCGGCGCTTGACGAGCTCAGGTTTGCTTGTGGTTTGGCTCATGATGATTCCTTTTGCTCAACTGCTTGGACTGCGGATTTTTTAGCGGCGATTTTCTTGATAGTTGCCTTTTTGGTGCCGCCTATTTTGGTGCCGCCTATTTTGGTGCTGGCTATTTTGGTGCTGGCAATCTTGGTGCTGCCGTTGTTGCCTTGTACCGATAACGCCAAACACGCTGACTCAGCGGCGCGTTGGGAGGCACGCTTTTTGCTGGTTCCTCTGCCGTGTCCGACCGTGGTTCCTGCGGTTACGGAGACCTCAAATACGGGGGCATGTGGCGGGCCAGATTCGGTCATTTCATATTTTGGTGGACCGAGTCCAGAGGCGGCAGCGATTTCCTGGAGCTGGGTTTTGAAGTCGGTGAATCCAGGTTGCAGGCGTTCGGTTTGGATGCGCTCGCCAAGGAGGTTCAAAACGACATCGGTTACTGCTTGGATGCCACCGTCGAGATAGACCGCGCCAAAAATCGCTTCTAAAGAGTTGGCAATGAGCGACGGTCGAGGCGGCAGGCCGACGTCGCTTCGTCCGAAGCGAATGTGGCTGCCAAGATCAAAGCGTTGTCCGGCTTCGGACAGACTGTCGCGTGACACGACCGAGGCTCGAGCTTGCGACATCGGTCCCTCGTCAAGCTCAGAGGCATTGGTGTAGAAGTACTCCGCTACAACGAGGTCTAACACGGCGTCGCCGAGGAACTCGAGGCGCTCATTGGATTGGCTTTTATTTTCTGAGCTCCAGGAGCGGTGCGTGAGCGCCATCTCCAACAGGGTCGTGTCAGTGAACTTGTAGCCGATCTTTTTTTGAATCGTCGAAAGGTCTTTGCCTAAGCCAGCAGCAGTAGTTGCCAAGCGCTGCGTGACCCGGCGCCGCTTGCTAAGCCAGCTTCGCGGTGACATAGTCGACCGCGTCACGCACCGAGCGCAGGTCCTGCAGGTCTTCGTCTTCAATTCGGAATCCGACGGAGCGTTCAGCGAGTTCTTCCTCTAGGGCTTCGACGAGTTCGATCAGAGCGAGCGAGTCAGCGTCCAAGTCGTCGGCGAATGAATCGCCCTCGCCGATGCTTGAGGGTTCGACCTCCAATATGTCGGCAAGACGGTCTCGCACCAGCTCCAGCACGTCGTCACGGCTCATCGGGCCTTGCTCAACATGGGTTTCGGCGGGCATTGTGCGTATGTTACGCGTTGGCAGCCCCATAAACGTTTATTGGGCAGATGCTTACTGGGGTTCAAATGCTTATTGGGCAGCCCGATTCTGGTGCTAGGCGGTGGCAGCGATGTGGTCGACCATTCCGGCGTTGACCATCTCATGTGCCACTGCTATGGCGCTTTTGACGGCACCGGCACCGCTTGAGCCGTGTGAGATCACGCACACGCCCTTGACGCCGAGCAGCATTGCGCCGCCGACCGAGTCGGGGTGAAGCTCTTCGAGCATCTTGTCAAGCGGAGCTTTGAGGGCTTGGCTCGCGGCGCGGGTGTCGTCGTCAGTGTCAAAAGCGAGCAGGAGACGCCCGATGAGGGCACGCATTGCGCCTTCGAGGGACTTGAGTGTGACGTTGCCGGTGAAACCATCGGTGACGACGACGTCAACGTCGCTGGTCATGATGTCACGGCCTTCGACGTTGCCGATCCATTCGGCGTTGACGCCGTCGGTCCAGGTGCCGTCGCCAAGAAGTTCGAAGACTTCCTTGACGAAGGGGCTGCCTTTGGACGCCTCCTCGCCGATGGACAAAAGGCCGACTCGAGGGGTTGCGATGGCGAAGCGATCACGGGCGTAAACGGCACCCATGCGGGCGAACTGCACGAGCCATTCGGGGCGGCATTCGGCGTTGGCGCCGGCGTCAAGCATGGTGGTGGGCAATGCGCCGGGGGTGGGGAT
>JAAXHB010000266.1 GCA_012271125.1 Actinomycetota bacterium
GCACTATACAGGCTCTTCGTCACATGACAACATCAAATTTCACGAAAAGCCAAATTGGTGGGGGTGGGCGGGGGCGGTGGAGAGCCAGACGGATTTGGTTTGCATGAAGGCACGCATGCCTTCGATGCCGTTCTCACGGCCGTAGCCGGATTGTTTCCAACCGCCGACAGGTGACTGGGCGGCGGCACCGAAATAGTTGTTGATATAAACAGTGCCGGCGTCGAGGCGGTCGGCGACACGGATAGCGCGGTTGGTGTCTTGGGTCCAGACGCCGGCTGCGAGGCCGTAGATGGAGTCATTGGCGATGCTGATGGCGTCGTCGTCGGTGTCGGCGGAGATTATGGCGATGACGGGTCCGAAGGTTTCTTCTTGGCACAGCGGAGTGTCGTTGGTGGTGGGGCCGAAGATGGTGGGGCCGATGTAGAAGCCGTTGCTGAAAGGAGGCTCGGAAGGGCCTTTGCCGCGGCCGTCAAGAAGTAGCGAGGCATAGTCGGTGGCGGCTTCGATGTTGGAAAGGATTTTTTCGTAATGGGCGCGGTGGGCAATGGGACCGATTTGGGTTGCGGGGTTGTTGGGGTCGCCGATGAGTGCATCTGAAGCGGCATCTATGAGGCGTTTGGTGAAGTCGTCGATGAGGCTGGAGTGAACAATGGCACGAGAACCTGCAACGCAGCTTTGGCCTGACACTGGGAAAATGCCTGTTGCGACACCGTTGACGGCAAGGTCGAGGTCGGCGTCGGCGAGAATAAGTTGAGGAGATTTGCCGCCAAGTTCCATCACCAGCGGCTTGACCTGGGCTGCAGCAAAGGCCGAGACGGCTCGGCCGCCGGGGATACCGCCGGTGAAGCTGACCATACGCACGTCGGGATGGGTAACAAGGGCTTCGCCGGTGGGGGTGCCGGCACCGGTAACGACATTTATGAGTCCGGGAGGTAAGTCGGCTTCGGAGAGAACATCCATTAGTTCAAGCGTGGAGGCTGAGGCGTGCTCGGAGGGTTTAATTACGACGGTGTTGCCGGCGGCGAGGGCTGGGGCGAGTTTCCAAATGAGCACGCCGAGGGGTGAGTTCCAAGCTGTGATTAGGGCACAGACGCCGAAGGGTTCCCATGTCATGTAGTTCAAAATGTCGGGAGCGTTGGCGGGGATGAGGGCACCTTCGAGCTTGTCAGTCATGCCGGCGTAGTAGTCAAAGCTCTCGACGAGCCAACCGCTTAGTGATGGGGTTATGTGGTTAGGCAACTTGCCGTTGTCTTGAGTTTCTGTTGCTCCTAGGCACTCGGCGTTGGCAGTAATGGTTTCGCCGATTCGTCTAAGTATGCGGGAGCGTTCTGTGGGGGTGGTGTGAGACCAATGGTTAGAGAAGCAGGTTTGGGCAGCTGATACGGCGATGTGGACATCTTCGGCGTCACAGACGGGGATTTGGGCCCAGGCTTCTCCGGTGGCGGGGTTTTCAGAAGGGAGATAGTCGTTGGAATGGGGCTGACGGAAGGTGCCGTCGGCGAAAAAGTTGAAGGTTTTCATTGGTTTGAGAGTAGTTCGTTGATGATTTTGGCGGCGGTGGACGCAGGAGGCTCGGCGGGGTCGGTTGGGAGGGGGTTAGCGGTGAGGTAATCATCGAATTTTTGGTTGAGTAGGTGGCGGGCGTGGGTGGTTATTTCGATGTGGAGGCGATGGGAGCGGCGTTGGGCGAGTATGCCGGCAGATTCGAGGTGGGCAAGACGGGCATTGATTGTGTCGAGGAGCTCTTCGATGCCGGTAGCGGTTGTTGCGGTGGTAAGCAGGATAGGAGGAGGCTGGGAGTCGGGTTGGGGGCGGAGATTGAGCATTTGTTCGAGGTCGGTTTTGGAGGTGGCAGAGTCGGGACGGTCGGCTTTGTTGACGACAAAAATGTCGGCGATTTCAAGCAGGCCAGCTTTGTTGGCTTGGATGCTGTCGCCCATGCCTGGGGCGAGGACGATGACCGTCAAGTCGGCGGTTGCGGCGATGCTGATCTCGGATTGGCCGGCACCGACGGTTTCGATGATTATTGGGTTGAAGCCGCAGTCGTTGAGGATGCGGGTGGCAGCGGGGACGGCTAAAGCGATGCCGCCGGGGTGGCCACGGTTGGCGAGGGAGCGGATGAAAGCGTTGCCGGCTTGGTTGGGGGTAATGCGGACTCGGTCGCCGAGGATGGCACCGCCAGAGAACGGCGAGGAAGGGTCAACTGCTAAGACTGCAGGTGTGGTGTTTCGGTGGGTTAATTCTTGGAGAGTTGCGGCGATAAGAGTTGATTTGCCGGCACCGGCGGGGCCGGTTATGCCGATAGTTGGAGCGGTTGGGGTGGATGTGAGGTGTTGGTCTATGTAATCGGCTTCTGTGCCGCCTGATTCAGCATGGGTGAGGAGTTTGGCGACGGCGGAGCGGTCTTGTGCTCGAGCTTTGGCGATGAGATGGTCAAGTTGGGTGTTCATTGGGTGGCGGTGGTGATGGTGGATATGACTTCTGGGGCGGGAGTGCCGGGGGTGAGCACAGCGGCGACGCCCCAGGAGCGGAGCTGGTCAGCGTCGTCAGGTGGGATGATGCCGCCGACAACTACGGGGGTTGATAGGCCCGCGTCTGCTATGGCGGTGAGGAGATCTGGGATTAGGGTCATGTGGGAGGCGTTGTGTGAGGAGATGCCGATGACATCGGCGTCTTCGTCGCGGGCGGCGGCGGTGATTGTTTCGGCGGTTTGGCGCAGACCGAGATAGATGACCTCCATGCCTGCGTCACGCAGTGTTCTAGCGATGACCTTTAGGCCGCGGTCGTGGCCGTCTAGACCGAATTTGGCGAGAACGACACGGGTTGGCGTGGTTGGCACGCTCTATTTTGCCGTGAGCGGGTAGGAAGTTGTTAGGAATTAGGTAGAGGTCGCCATGCCAGTTCAAGCGGTAGAACTGATTCGATATCGGTTTGCACAAAATCCTGTCCTATGAACAGGAGTGGGGCTTTGAGATGCTTCGCTAGTGCATAGGCAAAGGTGTCACCAAAATTAAGTTCAGACGTCCGACGCCCACCGAATTGATGCCATGCCTCAATTGCTTTAGTCGTCTGACGCTTATTTACCACACAAACCTGTATACGTAGCCTGCCAATTAGCTGTCTGAGTCTTTCCACCCCATCTACCTTTAACTTGTTTGCCATAACAATTTCCGACTCAACTCGATTGGCAGCCGACATCATGCACTTGGACGCTAGAAGTTGCTGCAGGACATCTTTGTGTCCCTTCTCCTCGAGCAGCACTGCGACCACAGCTGAACTATCAACCACAATCCTCCTTCTAGAAGTCATGATTCTGGGTTGTGTTTGTCGTAGCCGAGGAGCTCATCTTCGTCGATGGGGTTGGGGTTGCGGTTTTCGCGGCACCATCGCTGGAGGTCGCTGATGTCGGGTGGGTTGCGGCGATTACGTTCAAAGCTGACTAGATCATCAAGCGCGAAAAATACAGCATCCGAAACAGTGGACTGTCTCAACACGGCTAGTTCTTGAGCCAGCGAATCATTGGAACGATCAGCATCATTGGCTGGATCGCTTGAAAAAGAACTAAGTGCTCGTTCATGGCTAAGGCAGTCTTCGAGGGCGTGGCGGAGGGCGGTATCAAGGGGGATTTCAAGGAGGGTGGAGAGGGTGGTGGCGAGGGAGCGGGACTCGGGGTGGGACAGGAGGGCGTCGAGGTCGAAGGTTGAGGCAACGGCGGTGGCAGGTGCGGGCGAAGAGGGTGGTGTATGGGTGGTTTGGGGTTCAGTTTGAATAGCCATGAGATGCACTATACACGCCTAGCACACCATGACAACATCAAATTCCACGAAAACTCAAATCGCTACTGGTTTACTGGAGCGGCTCAAGCCGTACTCGCATGATCCGCGGGGCCGCTCATATATACAAACACAATTTCTAGTGGGTACATGCAGGAGGAAAGGGGGTAGATATGGGTACTAGGCCGCTAAGCGGTGGGTGGGATGGGGTGAAGGGGGTATTGGTCGTAATGGTCATTGGGGGCGCCTAGCAACTCTGACGGCGTCGCTACGGCTCGCATCACCCTTGGCGAATTCAACGTCCTT
>JAAXHB010000267.1 GCA_012271125.1 Actinomycetota bacterium
GTGCTGTTCTTTTTGCTGTTCGCCCTTGCCGGTTCGTGGATGTTGACCCGAACCCAGTTCGGCAGCTGGATTTTCTCAGTCGGCGGCAACGCAGTGGCAGCACGCTCGGTTGGCGTGCCCGCGGCTCGCACCAAAACAACGCTGTTCATGATGGTGTCAGGTGCTGCCTGGCTGACGGGAATGGTGCTTGCCTTCCGACTGAACTCGGTGCAGGCCGACCTCGGCGACGGCAACGAGTTCCGCTACATCATCGTCGCCGTGGTCGGGGGTTGTCTCCTAACCGGCGGGTATGGCTCAGCACTTGGAGCGGCAATCGGTGCGATCATCTGGGGGATGATCTCCCAAGGCATCGGATTTGCCGCATGGAACAGCGATTGGCGTTTTTTGGTGCTCGGCGGGTTGCTGTTAGTGGCAGTGCTTGTCAACAACTATGTGCGCACCCGAGCGGAGAAGGCACGATGAGCGCTTCGGTTGTCTCATACGTCACACTGTTTGTAACCCCGCAAAGAACTTTCATCTCGCAAAGAACTTTCATAAGGAGTCTGAAACATGGCTGAGTTTCTCGAACTGCGCAACATTTCCAAGTTCTACGGCAACATCATCGCCCTCACCGGCGTCAGCACCACCGTCAACCCTGGCGAGGTCACCTGCGTGCTCGGCGACAACGGTGCCGGCAAGTCCACCTTCATCAAAATCCTTGCCGGCGTTCACCAGCATGACGAAGGGCAGCTGCTGTTGCAAGGCGAGGAGGTCAAGTTCAACTCGCCTCGTGAAGCACTGTCATATGGCATCGCCACCGTGTATCAGGACTTGGCGATGGTGCCGCTCATGTCGGTGTGGCGCAACTTCTTTTTAGGACAGGAGCCGCAAAAGGGCATCTGGCCGATTCGGCGCATCGATATAGACAAGGCCAAGCACATCGCCAAAGAAGAAATGGCAAAAATGGGCATCGACATTCGTGACACCGAACAAAGCGTCGGCACCTTGTCCGGCGGCGAGCGTCAGTCTGTTGCCATCGCTCGGGCGAGTTATTTCGGCGCCAAGGTGCTGATTTTGGACGAGCCCACCTCGGCGCTTGGTGTGAAGCAGTCCGGTGTGGTGCTCAAGCGCATTGTTGAGGCACGAAACCAGGGTTTGGCGGTGATTTTCATAACCCACAACCCCAATCACGCCTACCCGGTAGGGGATCGCTTCGTGATTTTGAACCGGGGACGCTCGCTGGGGAACTGGTCCAAGTCGGAGCTTTCCCAGGCGGAGCTGACCCAGCTCATGGCCGGCGGAGCGGAGCTAGAGGCGTTGCAACACGAGCTTGCACAAGCCGGCTAAGTCCGCCTGCGACGGTTTCCACGAATCCAAACTGCCATCCCTTCGCTCATCAGAGCCCTTCGCACGCTAGGGCCCTTCATTCGTTGAGGTGACTGAGCAATGACCCGCGATTTGGAATTACTGACGATTGGACGTGTCAGCGTTGACTTGTATCCTCTGCAAAGCGGTATGCCGCTGCGTGACGTGGAGTCCTTTGCAAAGTCCATCGGCGGCTCACCCACAAATGTTGCTGTAGCTGCTGCTCGCCTTGGCGTTGCTTCAGTAGTTGTTACCAGAGTCGGCGACGACGACTTCGGCGAATACATACGCCGTGACCTAAAGGAAAAATTCGGCGTCGACAATCGTTTCGTGTCGACCGATCCGACACTGCGCACTGCCTTGGCATTTTGTGCCCTGGATCCGCCTGCTGAGCCACCGCTGCTGTTCTATCGTGAGCCTCGTGGCCCGGAGATGAACCTCACTGTTGACGACATACCTCAGGATTTGGCTGCCAAAGTACCGGTTCTGTGGGTCAGCGGGTCTCGTTTTGCGCAGGAAACTTCTCGATCAGCAGTGACCGCAACGCTGGAACGGCGGAGTCAACGTAGTGATGAAGATGATGATGGCTTCGACGGCACGACCGCCGAAGCTGCCGCCACGAGCGCCGGAGCTAAACACACGGTCATTGATTTGGACTATCGACCCAGCTTCTGGGATTCCCCCGAAGATGCTTCCCGTGAGATTTCTGCAGTGCTCAAGCATGTCAGCGTTGCCGTGGGCAACCGAACCGAGTGCGAAATCGCGGTTGGAACAGCTGATCCTGACGCCGCTGCGGATCGACTGCTAGAAGCCGGTGTCAAGCTGGCAATCATCAAAAAAGGTGCCGACGGAGTACTAGTTGCCACAGAGTCGCAACGCCATTCGGTACCGCCGTTTCAAATAGATCTGGTCTGTGGACTTGGTGCCGGCGACGCCTTCGGCGGGTCTTTAGCAGAGGGACTAATTCGTGGACGCGATCCACTAGAGACAATCACCCGCGCCAACGCAGCAGGCGCAATTGTTGCCGGACGACTGGCATGCTCAGACGCCATGCCCACACCAGATGAAATCGACGAACTCCTGGCACGGACAGCATGACCTCCCAACCCCTTCACCTACACCAACACCTTCACCTAAGGAGTGCGGTTGGATGAGCTTTCGTATTTGGATTGACCGGCCTGCGCCGGCTGATTTGGTCATCGCCGATGATGTGGAATTGGTGCCAGATCGAGCTGATGCTGACGGTGCTGTCATAGGTGCCGACGAACACTGGGACGCCGAGACATGCCAAGCTCTCCCGCGACTTAAGGTGCTGGCACGAGCCGGCATCGGTTTCGACAATGTTGACCCAACCTCTTGCGCTTCTGTAGGTGTCGCTTCCTGTAACGCCCCTGATGCTCCGACCGTTTCCACCGCAGAACACACGCTGGCGCTGTTGCTAACAGTGGCAAAAAACATCACCCAATCAGCAGACAAGCTGCGTGAGGGGCATTCCGAATATCGCTCACGCCACAATGCCATCGAGCTAGATGGACTCACGCTGGGTTTGCTCGGCATTGGACGCATCGGCAAACGCGTAGCGCACTATGCCACAGCCTTTGGCATGAAGGTCATCGCTCATGACCCAGGCGTAAACGCCGTGGGTGAAGTGGAGCTAGTAGAGCTTGCTGATCTATGGACTCGCTCGCAAGTGATCTCACTGCATGCTCCGGCAGTTCCTGCCACGCATCACATAATCAACGCCGATACTTTGGCGCAAATGCCCAAAGGCGTAATCATCGTCAACTGCGCTCGAGGTTCGCTGATAAACCAAGACGCCTTGCTAGACGCACTCGAATCAGGACAAGTTGGCGGCGCGGGACTAGACGTCACCGACCCCGAACCCTTGCCGCCGGATCACCCGCTATTGAACCGCTTTGATGTTGTCGTTACGCCGCACGTGGCGTCGTCAACCACAGTAGGAGTTACCCGTTTGATTTCTGATGCCCTAGATCAGGCTTTGTGCTGGCTTCGAGGCGCCACTCCTGAACACCTACTAGCCGAAGTAGTCGCCGATGTCGACCGTCGCAACTTATGACTCCGTTAACCCTCCCGTTGGGCACATCATGACTAGACGCAAGCTAGGTATTGCCGTCATCGGTTTTGGCTGGATGGGTCAAGCCCACTCCCGCTCCTATCTGCGCCTCGGTCAGCTCTTCACCGAACGCCCCTATGAACCCCAGCTAGTCATCTGCGCCGACACTGTCGAACAAAACCGCAACCGTGCAGCCAACGACTTCGGCTTTACCGAAACAACCGACGACTGGCGCGCCGCGGTTGAACACGGCGACGTTGACATAGTCGTCATAGCTGCTCCAAACATGTTGCACGAAGAAATCGCCGTCACCGCAGCCGAAGCCGGAAAACACGTGTTCTGCGAAAAGCCCGTTGGCGGCACCCCTGAGCAAACCCTGCGGGTGTATCAGGTATGCGAAACCGCAGGAATCGTGACCGGTGTGGGCTACAACTACCGATTCGCACCACAAGTCTGCCTTGCCAAGCAAATGATCGAGCGAGGCGACCTCGGTGAAATCACCAACTATCGGGGGCGATTTTTCTCTATGTATGGTGCCGATCCGCTGGGCTTGCTGAGCTGGCGTTTTCAGCTTGACCAGGCCGGCCACGGCGCTTCGACGGACATTTTGAGCCACAGCATGGATTTGGCGATGATGCTCAACGGGCCGATAACAAGCGTTGTCGGAGCGTCGGAGACCTTCATCACCGAGCGTCCGCTGCCATCAGGGACGGGCACGCATTATGACCGAGGCGGCGCCGATGACCCGACCGGCACTGTCACCAACGAGGACTATTTCGCGGCGCTGGTGCGTTTCGCCAACGGCAGCGTCGGCACCTTTGAGTCCAGCCGTGCCATTGTCGGTCCGCAGAGCCAGATGGCATTTGACATTTACGGCACGCAGGTGGCGCTGGGCTGGAACCTTGAGACAATGAACGAAATGGCAATGTTTCGACTAGCCAATGATCAGCAACGGGTGCCGCAGGGCTACACGACGCTTTACGCCGGCGAAGCTCAGCCGTATCACAGCGTTTTCGTGCCCGGCGAGGCCAACGCCATCGGTTTTGAAGACATCGTGACGATCCAAGATCATGAGTTCCTGTCCGCGGTGGCTGAAGGGCGGCCTCACAGCGCGGGAATGCGCCAAGCGTTGGATTACGTGAGCGTGCAGGCAGCGTTGTTGCAATCAGTTGAGACCCGTTCCTGGGTGGACGTGATCTCCTTAGCGGACTAGTAAAGGCAATGACGACAACGACAACACTGACTGGTACGACCACTATGACGACTACTGCGACGACGTTATGAGCACGACACGACTCACCACCGCAGGTGCAATCGTGCGCTACCTACAAGCGCAACGCATTGAAATAGAAGACAGGGAAATCGAGGATCGACCCGATGGCGGCGACCGGCAGATGCCGCTATTTGGCGGAGTGTTCGCCATTTTCGGACACGGCAACGTCACCTGCTTGGGTCACGAACTAGAGCAAGCCAAAGACACGCTCCCGACCTGGCGTGGCCAAAACGAACAAGGCATGGCGCTCGCCGGTGTTGCCTACACCAAAGTATGGC
>JAAXHB010000268.1 GCA_012271125.1 Actinomycetota bacterium
AAAAAACTAAAAAGTTACTTTAAAGACAATCTGGTAATTGGACTGAGTGAATTGATTAAAAGTATTAAAAACCACAAACCGATTGCTTTAAATGAAGACACGAACGGAGTAACACGCTGTGATTGTAATCTTAATTAATGACTAGTATAGTGGAATGCTTTAAAGCAGGAAGAGCCTACCACTACAGATCTTTAAAGTGCCTTTATAAAAAATGCCGAAGGTTAATAATAACAGAACACGAAAACGCAGTTAATGAAGGGTATTTTATAGAAAGTGATGCTTTTAACAACGAAAAAGAAAAAGAATACTTTGCTATTTGTAAAAAGTGTCTAATTAAAACGCTGCCTGATACTAAAAAAATAATTGCTTTCTTAGAGAATTATTAATTTTAATTATTTATAATTAATTAAAAACCCAGAAATGAAAGACACCAAATTAATAATAGTTAAACAGGACACACGAGAACTAATAAAAATAATTAATATTTTAACAAACTCTATTTTAAAAACTAGCCAAGACTTAAGAGAGTTACGAATTAAAGCACGACAATTAGTAGAAAGCATAAATAAATTAAAAAGCGATGAATAATGAAAGCAGACTAACCAGCGAAGCTACTGAAGCAATTAAGTTTTTACTAACCAGCACACTAAAAGTAGGAAAAATAAGTGATCTGATTAAAGTATCACCACCCACCTTATATGCTATTTTAAAAAAGGTAAAAAAGGAGCAGTTAGAAAATCCTTTAGTCCAGGAAAAAATTAAAAAATTACAATCAATTAATGTATTTGAAAGCAATTACGAACATTTAAACCACGCCCGCAATTGAAAATTAAGAAGTTAAAAAATGTTTTAAAATAATTTAAATTGATTAATTAAATGAGTAATAGCGAATGATTAAGTAACTTTGACTATACAGCAATTATTAGTCTGTTAAAAACGGCAGCCTCCACTTTAGAAAACGGAGTAGTTTCTGGTAACGAGCACGCACCCTTACGAAAAAACGAAGTAAAAAATATAGTTAATAAATTAACAGAACAATTAAATTTATTAATAGAAGAAGAAAAAAGTAATTAATTATTTAAAACGCTTTAAACTAATTAATTAAAAGGAGGCCTATTAATGTCCTAGCGGTGCTGATCAGAAGTTAATCAGCAAGCAAAGGGGTGCTAAGTAGCTAGTTAGCTA
>JAAXHB010000037.1 GCA_012271125.1 Actinomycetota bacterium
CCGGTGCAGCCGCCGGTGCATCTGTCGTTGGAGATGACGTTGATGGTGGTGCTAACGGCGCGGTTGCCTCCGGGGCGGTTAAGAGATCCGGTGTCTGCGGTGAGGGTGTCTGTGTCGGAGGTGGTGGCGGTGATTGTGACGGTGGCGGGGTCTAGGGCGGCGTCGGAAATATAGGTAAAGGTGACGGTGCTGACGACCGGATCGCCAGCAGCGAATGCGAAGGTGAAAGTGCCGTTGGATTCGGTGAGCGTGCCGACGGCGGGCTCGTCGACGACACGGATGCCAGAGACAGGGCAGGCATCTGGGCAGGTGTCGTTGGCGATGACGTTGACGGTAGTTGAGGCGGCACCAGTGCCGACACGAGTAATGGTGCCGGTGTCAGCAGTGAGAACGTCTGGTGCGCGCACCTTGTAATAGACAGTGGCTTCGCCGCCGGAGGCGGTGTCATCGGTGGTGTAGTCAAAGTTTAGGATGCCGCCGTTGTGGGAGTCACCGTCAGCGACGCTGTAGACGAAGCCGTCGCCGGCGGAGTTGAGGGCGACACCTGTTTCGGAACCGACTAGGGCAAGTCCGGCGCAGTTGTTGACGCCGCATTCATCGTTAGCGAGGACATCAAACTGACGCGAAACTGCATCGGTGCCGGTGCGCAAGACCAAGATCGGGTTGCCGCTGTGGCCGTCATTTTCGAGGCTGTCGTAGGTCACGGCAAAGTTAAGGGTGACCATTGCTGGTGCTGTGGCATCATCTGTGGTGTAGGTGAAGGTGACCAGTCGGGGAGCGTGGGCACCATCGGCGACTGTGTAGTTGAAGCTGTCGTTGATGCCGTCGCCGTCGGAGTCGGCGGGGGTGGCTGTTCCGTGGGACGGTGCGGTAGCAATGCGCAGGTTGGCACAGGAGGCGCAGAGGTCGTTTTCTGAGACGGCGATGTCGAGGTCGATTTCGTCGGTGTTGTTGCGGGTGTGGGAAACGGACTCGGGGTTGAGGACGTCGATGTTGTTGAAGTTGATCGTGAGCGTGCCTTCGTTGCCGAGGCGGGCACCGTCGTCGGTGGTGTAGGTGATGG
>JAAXHB010000038.1 GCA_012271125.1 Actinomycetota bacterium
CGTCACCGAATGCGACATTGGCGGCTATTGAGAAGGCAGTTGGTGCTAGTGACGGGGCTGGGGAGGGGTGGGAGTTGGTGGAGTGTGTGCCGTTTTCGTCGACACGTAAGTGGGCAGCGGCGACATTTGAAGGTCGGGGAACGTTCTATATAGGAGCACCGGAGGTGCTCCTCATGGGTGACGGCGCACCGGAAGTTTTGTTAGATGGTAGGGAGGCTTCGGAGCGGGCGAGGCAGGCGGCTGAGTCTGGGGCGAGGGTGTTGGTGGTTACGCAAAGTTCAGAGCCGGCGGGGTCGCCGGCTGGGACTGGGTTGGCGGCGGAGATGTCGCCACTAGCGATGTCACCAGTGTGTTTGGTGTATCTAAGCGACACGGTTCGGTCAGATGCGCGGGAGATTTTTAAGTATTTCGGAGATCAAGGCGTCGATCTGAAGGTCATTTCGGGTGACCATCCGGCAACTGTCGCCGCTGTTGCGCAGCGAGCAGGCATCGTTACCGATGGGAGCTGGATCGATGCTCGTGAGTTGCCTGATGACCCGGAGGAGTTGGCGGTGACGATGGCAACCGGCAGCGTGTTCGGGCGGGTCACGCCGCATCAGAAGCGGGCGATGGTGCATGCGTTGCAGGCAAACGGCAAGACGGTGGCGATGACCGGTGACGGGGTCAATGATGTGCTTGCGCTCAAGGATGCTGATATGGGGATTGCGATGGGAGCGGGGTCGTCGTCGGCTCGGGCGGTGGCGCAGCTGGTGTTGCTTGACAATCGTTTCGCCACGCTGCCGAGGGTGCTGTCGGAGGGGCGGCGGGTGATTAACAACATAGAGCGAGTTGCGAATTTGTTCATCACTAAGGCGGCTTATGCGGTGTTGTTGACGGCATTGATCGGCATTGTGGGGTCGCCGTTTCCGTTTTTGCCGAGGCATTTGACGCTAGTGGGGACATTTTCGACGGGCGTGCCAGGGTTTTTCTTGGCGTTAGCTGCCAACGACAGTTTGGTTTCGCGGGGGTTTTTGCGGCGGGTGTTGCGGTTTTCGTTGCCGGCGGGGGTGATTGCGGGGGCGGTGACGTTTGTGGCTTATGAGGTGATTCGCCGACTTGACGGGGTGAGCCTTGATGAGGCTCGGACCTGTGCAACGATGACGTTGCTGGGGATTGGGTTGGTGATTTTGGTGTTGATTAGTCGTCCGATGCGGGCGTGGAAAGTGGGGTTGGCCGTCGCGATGGGAGCGTCTTATGCGTTGACGATGGCATGGTCGGTGCCGCGGAGTTTCTTTGCGTTGGAGGTGCCGCCGGCGGGTGTGTGGGTGTGGATTTTTTCCGCGATTGCGGTGGGCGGGGTGTTGGCTTGGCAGGCTACGGAGCGGCTATTCGCAAAGCATCCTTAGCGACGGTCATGGTGACGGGCAGATGTCCAATGGGTTCGCCTTCGCCGAGTATTTGAGTTGTGACAGGTGACGGGGTCTGCTGGGTGATTTCGATGGTGGTGCCGCGAAGGGTGTGGACTTTGGGGTGGCGCACGTGTTTGCCTTGGAACACTGTTGGGAGTAAGCGCAGCAGGGTTGGGCGGCTGACATCGGCGATGACGGTTAGGTCGATTTGGCCATCTTGGGGGTTGGCGTCTGGGCAGATGAGCATGCCGCCGCCGAAGCTGTAGGTGTTAGCGACTGCCCAGAGTGTTGTTTTGTAGTCGTGGCGGGTGCCATCGACTGTGAATGTCAACGGCTGGTATTTCAAGTTGACGGCTTTGATGAGCGTGGCAAGCGTGTAACGCGATGGGCCTTTCGGGAAACGCATCTGCTCGGCTCTGTTGTTGACCTCGGCACTGAAACCTCCTGTTATGACTGAGGCAATGAATCGGTCTTGAGTTTTTATGGCGTCGATGCGGCGGTCGTTGTTAAGTGCGGTGACGGTGGCTTGTCCTATGGACTTATCTTTGAGTCCTAACGCACGAGCGAAGTCGTTGCCGGTGCCGGCAGGAACCACGCCCAGCACAGTCTCTGACCCTGCAACCGCCTGAACCGCAATACTTAACGTCCCATCACCACCAACAACGATGAGGCGCTCGGCACCGTCAGCTACAGCAGATTTCGCGTTGACTAGGGATTCTTCTGCGCTGCCACCAGTGACGTCAACAACAGCGTGACCTTCTTTTTTAATGAGGCCACGAACAACTTTGACAGCGTTGCTCGCTTTCCCTCTCCCACTTAAAGGACCATAAAGGAGGAATACGCGTGCCACCGCCGGCTAAGTGGGTGCGCTCAACGAGTAGGCGGAACTATTTGAGAACTAGTTGAGAGGCGGGCTGGCGGGCTTGAATGCGCGCAACCGCGTTTAGCGTGAGCACATT
>JAAXHB010000269.1 GCA_012271125.1 Actinomycetota bacterium
CATTGGCTCATCGAGGGCACTGGTGAACTGCACGCCGGTGGCTTCGAGACGTTCGATGATGGCGTCGGTGCCGTTGCGGCGGATACCGTCAAGAATTTCGCCTTGTTCGTCCATGATCATGCGCTTGAGGTCGCGGGTTATTTCGCTGACGGCGACGGTGCGGGCTGCGTCGTCGGTTTCTTCTTCGGCAACCTCTTCGACGACGACTTCTTCTGCAACGACAGCAGCAGCAGCGCTCGTGGCGTTGGTGCCATTATTGACAGCCTTGGAGGTATTGACAGCTTTGGAGGTTTTCTTGAGGCGGTCGAAAATACCCGAAGCGTCGTCTTCAACGTCGTCTTCAATGTCTTCTTCCTGCGTTACCTCGGGTTCAGCAAGAACAGCTGGGGGTTCAGCAAGAACAGCTGGTGGCTCGTGTGGTTCAACTCCAATTGGCTCAATCTCGGGTTCAACTGGCAGTTCAATTTCATCAGTGCCAATTTCAGCAGTGCCAATTTCATTAGTGGTCGCCTCGATGTCATCGCTGAAGCTGCCGAGGTCGATTGCGGGATCGAGTTCGATGGTTGAGGCACCGTTAGTTGAAGCACCATTTGTGGAAGCTTCAGGTGAACCGAAGTCGATGCCGGCGAAGCGGGCGGTTTCGATCTCACCCTCGAGGCGGGCGACGCTGGGCACAGGCTCTTCAGAAATGCGCAGGCCGGCACGCTCAGCCGAACCGGTGAGCGAGGGCATGACCTCAAGCATTTCGGTGACGAGGTTGTCGACATTGTTGCGGGAGTTAGCCAGCACGTCGAGCAAGCCATCGCGCAGGGTGCGCAGGTATTCGACCTCGGAGCGGAGGTCTTGGCGCTTCTCGGAGAGGTCGCTGAGGACACGCTCGCGCACGCTGCGGGCTTCGTCTACGAGGTCTTTGCCTTGGGATTTGGCATCGGCGATGATTTCGGCGGCTTCGGTTTGGGTTTGTTCGAGGAGCTGGGCACGTTCTTTTTCGGTGAGCTCCATACGGCGAGCGGCTGCCACCTGTGCGGCTTCGATGACCGCAGCGGCTTCGTCGCCGAGGGCAGCGGAGAGCTTGTGGGCGTCACGCTCGGCGGCGGGCAGGGATTCAAGATCGGAGAGGCGCTTGGTGACGTCTTCGAAAGCAGAGAAGAGCATGTCGACGTTTTGTGATGCCTCGCGCATGCGGGCGTCGATGATGGTGCGGTCGTAGCCGCCCTTGCGCACTTGGCGCACGCCGGAAATCTCAAGGTCGTCTTGGATGCGGCGACGCAGCAGTGTTGGGTCAAGGCTCATTTACTCTCCTCGGTTCGGCATTCCGTGGTGAGCTAATGCTAAGAGGTAACAGCGCAGATGGGTTGAGGTTGAAGATCAGGTTTAGCTAGAGGTTTGCTCGAGTGCTGTGACGGCAGCTTCGAGAGTGTTGACGCCGACAAGGGTCATGTCCCCTGCGTGAGGTTCAGCTTCAGATAGTTGGGGCTCGGGCACGATCATTAGGTCAATGCCCTGATCGCGAGCGGCGGCGGTTTTTTGTTTGACGCCGCCGACTGTGCCGACTGTGCCGTCTAGAGAAATCGTGCCGGTGACCGCTACTTTCGCGCCGCCGGTCAGTTCGCCTTCGCTGAGCAGGTCGATGATGCTTAGAGAAAATGCCAGGCCTGCCGATGGGCCGCCGACGTCATGGGTGGAGAAGTCAACTTGTGGAGCGTCGGGGGCTAGCTCTACTCGTTCGTACAGGTTTGACAGACCGATGAAACCACGAGGGGCTGCGACGCCAGCGTCGACGTCATCATCAACGCCGGCGCTCGTGGCGTCGGCGTCATCGTCATCGTTATCCTCAGGATGAGATGTCAGGGTGAGGGTTTCGTCGCGGACTGCGCCGGTGTCGAAATCTGCCACGGTGATGGTGACGGTGTCGCCGGGTGAGCGGGCATGGGTTAAGCCAAGCAGCGAGTCAATGTCAGTTACAGGGTTGTTGTCGAGAGCAACGACGACGTCGCCGATTTGGAGCGTGTCCTCCGCTGGGGAATCTTCGACGATTTCAGTGAAGTAGACGCCGGTAGCGATAGCTGCGTCGTAACCGAGGTATTCCAGGGCCACGATGGTGGCGGTGTGCTGGGAGTTTTCCATGAGGACACGGTCGCGTTCGCGCTCTTCTTCGTTGGTACGAGAACCGAAGAGCCATTCACGAGGGAAGACGTCGACGGTGTCGTCATTTGAGTAGCGGAACCATTCCCAGACATTGATGCTTGAGTCGATGCTGACCGCGGCGAAAAGGATTTCGCCTTCGGGTTCATGGGTTGGTGCGCCGACTATGTCTATGTGGTTAGCAGTTACTGAAAGAAACCAGGGCTTTACGGCTGCGGCTTCGTCATCAACGACTGAATGACCGGGGATGATCTGTCCCGCCCATTGCGCGGGGACAAGAAATGCTGCTGCGACTAACGCAACTAAGACACTAAAGATAATCGTGATACCGACAATGATGCGCGGGGCAATGATGCGCGGGGTGATGCTGCGTGAATAGCGTTTAGGTGACATGATTGCTTCATTGAAGGCTAAAGCTGCAGCTGCATCAGAAGTGTTGGGGCGGGGTGCGCAGAGGTTAGGACGGGGAGCAGATCGGCTTAATGCAGCGGCGCATAATCCGGTGGTTCTCAAGATCATGCGACTGCTGGGGCTGGCTCGGCGGGGAATTCCGGTGCCGGTTGTAGGCAAGCGTGCTTATGTGCGCTGGTGGGAGCGGGTGCTGGCAGCGATTGCACTTGTGATAGTGGTGCTATTGGTGTCGATTGTGATGGTTGTGCTGGTGGGGTTGCTGGTGCTGGCAGCCGGTGTGCTGCTTGAACAAGCAATTGCTTAGAACCCTTGTCGGATGTTGCCTTATCGGATGTTAAATGCCTGATGCGTTGGAGCGGCGGCGAGAGGTTGCCGTTGCGGGACACAAGGGTGACACCGATCTAGCTCGGTCTTATATAGGTGACACTGATGCTTCGGTTCGGGCCAGTGCCTTGCGAGCATTGTGGCGTTGTGGGGAACTGAGCAATGCTGAGTTAAAAGCAGCGTTGGGCGATGGCGATCCGGTTGTGCGAACTGCTGCGCTGGAGTTGGCCGCTGTAGGCGGTGGGTTGAATGTGACTGACGTGTTGACATGTTTAGAAGATGCCGACGCTGGGGTTGTGGAAGCTGCGGCATGGTGTCTTGGCGAGTTTTCGGGGGCTGAAGCTGTGGAGGCGTTGAGTGGGGTTGCCCTAGAGCATGAAGATGCGCTGTGCAGGGAGTCGGCAGTGGCGGCGTTAGGAGCTATAGGTCACCCTGATGGGTTGGCAGCTGTGTTGGCGGCAACACAGGACAAGCCGGCGGTTAGGCGCAGGGCGGTAATTTCGTTGGTTGCCTTTGAAGGGCCCGAAGTGGATCAAGCCCTGGAACGTGCCTTGCAAGACCCAGACAAGCAAGTCCGCCAAGCCGCGGAAGAATTACTGAGTTAGTCGTTGTTGATGGCAACATCGCTATGTCGACGTTGCTGACGTCAGTGCAGATGATGTTGTCGTCAATGGGAGCGGGTTAGTCGTCGCTGAAGGCGGAGAGGGCTTCGATGTCTTCGAGACATTTGCCGGCACCACGCACCACCGTCTCAAGCGGCGCAGACACATGATGAACATCGACCGAGGTGGCACGGGCGAGGCGTTCGCTTAGACCCTTGAGCAGGCTGCCGCCTCCGACTAGGTGAATGCCCCGCAAGATGATGTCTTGAGCTAGCTCCGGCGGCGACTGGGCGAGGCATTTCACCGCTGAGTCGATCATGGCGCGGACCGGCTCGTCGATGGCCTGACGCACCTCCTCAGGCTGCAAGATCATGGTCCGAGGCAGACCTGACACAAGCTCGCGGCCGCTGATTTCCACGGCAGTGTCGGCGGGGGG
>JAAXHB010000039.1:0-7281 GCA_012271125.1 Actinomycetota bacterium
AACCACAACGCCACGCTCTAACCCGATTGTCCCGCCGCCATCACGCACAGACCGAATCAAAGACGACGCTTTTGAAATCCTGCGCCAAGACGCTTCCCTTGCAGCCAAAACTCTCGACATCTTCAACAACGACAACTGCCTCGACACCTGTCAAGTCATGATCACATCACCGCCCGATGTCGGTGAAATAATCATCGACGAAAACCAAAACATTCAGCTCAGCTTCACCGAAGACGACCCTGTTGTCGATCAGGTCACCTTCACCTACACAACAAGCAACACCGACAAAGAAGCCACCGTCACCGTCAACATCACAACCCCCGATGTTCTAGCAGACGACATGGCTGATCTGTTCAGGATTCGTGCTGGTTCGGCAAGTGTTCAGATCAACGTCTTAGACGACGACACCTGCCACGCCGGCTGTGAAAGCCTGCGCATCATTGACCAGCCCACCGTCGGCAGCGCCCAAGTTGAGTCGAACAATTCCATCACTTACAGCCTCAGCGAAACCGACCCAGCGACCAACGAAACCAGCTTCACCTACACCTCTGCCAAGAGCCTCGAACCCGCCACGGTCACCGTTGATGTCATGGTCGCCGACGAGCTCATAGACGACTATTACGCCATAACCCGCAACGGTTTCGAGGTCACAAACCTGGCGCTTGACCTAACCGCCAACGACCTCTGCTCAAGCAGCTGCAAAGGCCTCGAAATTCTGAACCAACCCCTATACGGAACCCTGACCTTTATGGGCGACCGTTACATCTACTCGATTGGCGCAGGCGCAGTTGGTGCCATCCAGGATTCCTTTAAATACACAACCAGCCGTGCGACTTCAAACGCCAGCGGCCCGACAATTGCCAAGGTCTACATTTCGATTTCCGCCAATGAAGTCCTCGCCGACGACGATTTCATGATCAGTCAGTCAATGCACAATACGGTCGCTCAAACCTTTGACGTCACCGCCAACGACGCCTGCGTAAGCCGATGCGCCGGACTGCGTATTACAACCCAACCATCTCTAGGCCGAGCGCAAGTCAAAAGCGATGGCATCGAACTCACGCTCCCGTCGGGACTAGTTGGCACTCAAACGACAACTCTTCAATACATCACTGACGCAGCCACCGCGCCCGCCACTGCGACCTTTCGAATCAATCAACTAGATGACATTGTCAACAACGACACCTTCCGCTTTCGCCGTGCCTTCAACGCTGCAGTTTCAAACATGATCGACGTTCTCAACAACGACGATTGCGGTGTCAATAACTGCGCCGGTCTGCGCATAGTTGACCCACCAGAAACAGGCACCGCTGCGGTCGCAAATAACGCCATCATCTTCAGCCTTAGCGCCGAAGACCCCCACTCAAGCAACCCGATCACTTTCACCTACACGACCGATAACGGCACCACAACCAACGGCAAAACCACCGCAAAGGTAGTTGTCGCCTATAACCCGCTCGACGTTTTATTCGATGACACTAAATCCTTCACCCGCAGCGGCACCTCTGAGACCACAACCCGAGTCAACGTAACTAGCAACGACGTCTGTCTTGATGGTTGTGGAACCCCAACAATTGTCACACAACCAGATGTCGGTTCCGCCGTTGTCGACCCAATGACCGATGAAATCGTCTACACAATAAATGAAAGCGCCGGCACCGGTGCCGCTACAAGAACAACATCGCTTACTTACTCAACGCCTGACTCCGAAGAACCCGCCACCCTCACGCTCAACATCAACAATACCGATGTTCTAAGCGCCGACTCCTTCTCAGCGGAACGCACCAGTGACGACACCGTACGCATCGCTCTCGACATATTCAAAAACGACCAGTGCGGTGCCGGCTGCGACAACTTACAAGTTTCCACACATCCTGTCTTAGGCGAAGCCGAAACCATTGGCGATCAATCCAAACTGCAATACACAATCCGCGACGGAGTTTTATTCGGCGGTGAGATCACCTTTGCTTACACAACCGCCGAAAGTGAAGCCCCAGCTCAAGTCACAGTCAATGTCGACTCTGACGAAACCTTAGAAGACGACCTTGTTTGGATAACTCGAGAACGAAACAAAGCAGGGAGCGTGCGATTTAATCTCTTAGAAAACGACCTCTGCAACTATTACTGCGATGGTTTCCGGATTGTCGATTCACCCGAAGCGGGCACTATCACGGTTGAGTCCGATGGCGTAATTGTCTATTCGCTTCCTGCCATTGATTATGTATCCGCTCACACCTTCACTTATACAACATCTAACAGTGACGGAACAGCCGAAGTGCTCGTGCGTGACCAGCCAGCCGACATCTTGTATGACCAGAGTGTCACAGTTGATCGTGACGGCACCGAAGAAGTAATTGTTGAATTCGAAACGAATCTTCATGATGATCCGAACTGGTGCCCTCAAGGTTGTCAAGGCGCTGAGCTTCTGACTCTTCCAAGCGTTGGCACGGTCACGCCGATACGTGAGATCATAACCAAACCTGAATATCGGATTCGCCGCTACTACAAATACGTAATCAGCGACACCGATCCCGGCGTGGAGCAGGTGTCGTTCAAGTACACATCCTTTTTTGTGCATCAAGACATCAACAAGGAGTATTCGGCAACACTCACCATCAACTTCAATACCTCTGACATTTTGAATGACGACACACACAAGATCTCACGATCAGGGCTTGACGCTGTGTCAGTCGAAATTGACATTTTTGGCAACGACGAGTGCGGCGCGGGTTGTAACAACCTCAGCATTTCCGACCCAACCATCGGCACGGTCACATTGACCGACGACAACAAGATTCGCTACGTGATTACCGAAGGAACTGAAGCGCTTCCATCGGAGACGCTGACGTATTCCACCGACGGCACTGACGACACAGCAACTCTGACGATCACGATCACTCCGACTTAGATCCCTCCAGGACGTCACCGGTAGGCCTTAGCTCCGTGCCTGACATATGAATATGTCAGGGCCTGCCGGTGACACTGGTGCAGTGCTCTAACTAAAGTTGCGCTTATGTCAGCTGAAGTTGTGCCCATTGATCTAGGCGAACGTTCATATGAGGTGCATGTTGGTCCGGGCACTCTTGAACAGCTCAGCAACATCATGCCCGCCGATGCTCAGCGTGCCGCAATTATCACTCAAGCCAACGTCGTTGACACCATTGAGGCTCACACCGGTTTAGACCAGCTCGTCATCGAGGTACCCAACGGTGAGCACGCCAAATCCCTATCTCAGGTCGAATTAATTTGCAGCCAACTTGCCGCTGCTGGTTTCACACGAGCTGATGTCATAGTCGCTTTAGGTGGGGGAGTGGTGACCGACCTCGCCGGCTTTGCCGCAGCTGTTTATCACCGCGGCATTCGCTTCGTCTCAGCACCCACGTCGTTGCTCGCGCAAGTCGACGCCGCCATCGGCGGAAAAACCGGCGTGAACCTGCCCGAAGGCAAAAACCTTGTCGGTGCCTTTTGGCAACCTCATGCGGTGATCTGCGACACCGACCTGCTAACCACACTGCCACCCCGCGAGCTGCGCAGCGGCATGGGTGAAATGGCGAAATACCACTTCATCGGCGAACAAATCCTCGGCACCGCCGGCCAACTCGACACGCCCAACCCCTCGAACCTCTCACCAGCCGATCTAACTCAAAACGTCGCCACCGCAGTTCGTATCAAGGCAGCCGTTGTCTCTGCCGATGAACGTGACTCGGATCAGCGCATGATCCTCAACTACGGCCACACCCTCGCCCACGCCCTAGAAACAGCCGGCAAGTATGACCTCCGTCATGGCGAAGCCGTCGCCATCGGACTGATCTACGCCGCCGAGCTCGCCCAGCGTCTTGAGCGCATCGATTCCGAGCGTGTCGCCGCTCACCGAGAAGTAGTCGCCGGCTATGACCTGCCCACCCAAATCCCTGTCGAATACTCCGACGACGAGCTTGTTGCTCTGTTCGCACGAGATAAAAAGGCAGTCACCGGCACGACCTTTGTGCTGGATTCACCCGACGGCGTCACCCCAGTAACCGGCATAGACGAAGCCATCTTGCGTGACGCCCTAGGTGCCCTCCGTTAGCCATGAGAGTTGGCCTTTATCGGGCTTGAATGCACTCACGCTAAACGCAGTTGCGCGCATTCAACCCCGCCAGCCCAACTCTCAGCCGTCAGACCGACTCCTAGTCGTAGGCTGACGCGGTGACGGGAGTGACTGCAGGAGTGACAGCATTTGCGCCATTGCATGTCACAGGTCGTATCCGTCAACTTGCGACGCGGCTAGGTGAGCTTGATGTCACCGCTGGGGCCATTACAGATCTCATCAATATTCGCTGGTTGACCGGTTTCAACGGCTCAAATGCCGTGCTTCTCGTTTCAACTACCGACGCTAAAGCCCTGCTCATCACCGACGACCGCTACGCCGAACAAGCCCCCGCCGAAATCGCCACCTCCGGTTGTGAAAACACCGAAGTCGCCATTCAAAGAGACCCAACCGACACCGACTGGATAACCGACTCAACCCGACTGGCTCTCGAGGACTCCATCACCTGGGGTGAGCAGCGCCGCTGGGCAACAGCCTTCGCCGATTCTGAGCTCATTTGTCTCGAAGCCACCGTCGAAGAGCTTCGAGCCGTCAAAACCGAAGCCGAACTTGAGCGCATCCGCGCCGCCGCCGCCATAGCCGACGCCGCCCTCAGCGCAGTCCATCCCAAAATCCGCCCCGGCATCACCGAAAAAGAAATCGCCAATGCCTTAGATGACGAAATGCGCACTCAAGGTGCCACCGGTCCCGCATATGACACCATCGTCGCCGGCGGACCCAACGCTGCTTTGCCCCATGCCCACCCCAGCGATCGCCCCTTCGAGCAAGGCGATCTCGTTGTCATTGATGTCGGTGCAGTAGTCGACGGCTATCGCAGCGACATGACCCGCACCTTCAGCCTCGGCACACCAGGCGAACAAGCCCAGAAAATGCTTGACGCCACCTTCGACAGCCAAGCCCAAGGCGTCGCCGCCGTCAGTGCCGGCGTCAAAGCCCGTGACGTTGACTTGACCTGCCGTCAAGCACTCGAAGACGTCGGCATGGGCGAAGCCTTTTCGCATTCAACCGGCCACGGCGTTGGCCTCAACATTCACGAACTGCCCCGCCTCACCCACCGCAGCGACGACATACTCGACACCGCCAACGTCGTAACCGTCGAACCCGGCGTTTACTACCCCGGCTTCGGCGGAGTCCGCATCGAAGACCTTGTCGTGGTCAACGACGCCGGCTGCGAAGTCCTAACCCATTTCCACAAAGACCCACTAATCCCGCTCTAGTTAGCGCAAATCGCGCTCTACCCTTATCGCACCGCGCCCACACCTCTAGGAGACATAACTGATGCCCACAATCACAACCAACGACCTCAAAAACGGCATGACCCTCGAGCTCGAAGGCACTCTGTTTAATGTCGTCGAGTTCCAACATGTCAAGCCCGGAAAAGGCCACGCCTTCGTGCGCACCACTTTGAAGAATGTTCTCAGCGGTGCTGTCACTGACCGCACCTTCCGAGCCGGCGAGAAGGTCGAACGGGCTCAGATCGACAAGCGTGACATGCAGATGGTGTACCGCGAAGGCGAAAATTTCGTTTTCATGGACAACGAGACCTACGACCAGCTAACCATCGACCCGCAAACAATGGGTGACGCTGCAAGCTTCGTGATCGACGGCTCCGCGGCGATCATGATGATGCACGGCTCTGAGATTGTTGGCGTTGACCTGCCCGCCGCAGTGGAGCTAACCGTCACCGACACCGAGCCCGGCGTCCAAGGCGACCGGGTTTCAGGTGCTACCAAGCCCGCCAAGCTCGAAACCGGTTTGACGGTGGCGGTGCCGCTGTTTGTCGAAAATGGCGAAAAGGTCAAGGTTGACACCCGCACCTCCAACTACATCAGTCGCGCCTAACCAGCACCTATGGGTGATCGCCCCAATAGCAAGTCTTCAGAAAAAGAATCTTTAGGGCAAGAATCTTCTGATCTAGAAATCCCTGGTTTTCGTGCTCGCCGCGAAGCTCGCGAAGAAGCCCTTGCGTTGCTCTATCAAGCCGAAATGCTCGATGCTTCTGTTGACGAAGTACTCGCTGCTCGCGAAGTCCCCCCAGCGGACTATGCCATTGAAATCGCCCAAGGCGTCCACGCCGATCTTGTCAAGCTCGATGAACTAATCGAGGCACATCTCACCGACTGGAAACTCGAACGCCTCGGTGCCATCGAACGAGCCCTGCTTCGTATCGCCAGCTGGGAACTCACAGCCCACCCCGACACACCCTCACCCGACACAGCCGCGTCGTCCGGCGTTCCGACAGGTGTAATAGTTTCTGAAGCGGTGGCGCTCGCCACCCAATACTGCGGCACCGAACCACCACGCTTTCTTAACGGTGTCCTCGCCGCCATCTCCACCACCACCCGCCCTACCCCCTAACCCCACCCTGCGGTGCCTTGCGTTAGGGCTACGCCGTTAGGATTATCTCGGAAGGTCCTGTAGATCAGTTTGGAGTGATCGCCACCCTGTCAAGGTGGAGGCCGCGGGTTCAAATCCCGTCAGGACCGCTCACTGTGAGCCATCGCAGGGAACCCCGGTCGGGTAGCTCAGTTGGCAGAGCGTCCGCCTGAAAAGCGGAAGGTCCGCGGATCGACGCCGCGCCCGACCACCACCAACCTTTCAGCATCACCTAATCCAGCAGTCTCGAATTGTTGTTGTCATGTCCTCCAAGCCGGCTTGATTACTACGCTTGGGTCGTCGCCTCAGGTTTGCCCTGAGGTGGGCCCTCGTAGCTCAGTGGATAGAGCATCGGTTTCCTAAACCGTGAGCGCAGGTTCGATTCCTGCCGGGGGCACCAGTCGCAGGGAGGATGGCAAGCCCCAAAGCAGGGCTATGCTATAAGATATAGTATAATCAAATTACAATACTCTGAAAAGGCTATACTGGTATTGAATTAGCTATTGTATACTTTGCTTAGTTACCGCACGTAAACGTGCCTCGTCTCGGTGGGCTTGTGCCTGCTAGTGGCCTACAGCCCCGTACAGGGCTGAACCTATACACTTTCAACTAGGAGGCATTATGCCTGAAGCAACTCAATCAGCTTTAACCATGGGCCAGTTCTTGGCCGTGTTTATTCCCGTGATCGGTGGAGTAACCGGTCTATTGCTCACCATCATTTTCCAACTTTTTTCGCATTTTCGTGCCGAGATAAACAAGCGCTTTGATGCCGTGGATAAGCGTTTTGATGAGGCGCGTGAGGATCGTGAAAGTAT
>JAAXHB010000039.1:7385-13892 GCA_012271125.1 Actinomycetota bacterium
TGAAAGTATTCGTACTGGCATGGATCAGCGTTTTGGCGAGGCGCGTGAGGATCGTGACAGCATTCGTGCTGACTTAAAAAGTATTTCTCAAAGATTGCGGCGAGTGGAAATTGATGTGGGAGCCATTAAAGGATTTCTGTTTGGCGATAAGGCCATACGACAATCCATATTTGAAGATGACCTTGCCGAAGACGAGGTAGCTGAGAAAAGCGCCTTAGCGATAAGCGCCTAAGTGGGGTTCCTTTGGGCATAGTGCCGAAGGAGTTTCGCACAATCAGGGTTGGGATTGATGGGGCGGTTGCGACCGTCACGTTGGATCGGCCGCAGACACTCAATGCCTTTGACGCTCAGATGCGCTCTGAGGTCAAAGCGACTTGGCTAGCACTTCAAGAAAACGACGATGTAAGCGCAGTCATATTGACAGGCGCAGGCGAACGGGCGTTTTGTTCAGGAATTGACCGTGACGCGGCGATGGCTGAGGCAGGCACCCAGTTAGACGATTACGACGACCCTGGCAACGACCTTGGGCCGAAGTCATGCGGCTTGTGGAAGCCGGTAATCGCTGCTGTCAATGGAATTTGCTGCGGTGGGGCGCTCTATTTCATTGCTGAGTGCGACATCATTATCGCTGCCGAACACGCAACATTTTTTGACCCTCATGTCACCTACGGGATGGCTGCGGTATATGAGCCAATCAAGATGACCCAACGAATGCCGCTAGGGGAAGTTCTACGGATGACCTTGCTCGGCAATCATGAACAGATAACCGCTGAAACGGCGCAGCGCATCGACTTGGTTTCTGAAATAGTTCCAATAGGGGAGTTGGCAGCAACGGCTAATCGCATTGCCCAAGCCATCGCCTCACAACCGCCGCAGGCGGTACAAGCATCACTGCGTGCCATATGGGCAGCCAATGATCTCGGACACCTGGAAGCCTTGAAGAAGGCACCAGAAATTCTCGCTGCGGGAACGAACCCCGAAGACCTGGTGACAGGGCAAGCACTGTTTGAGTCAGGCAACAGACCTGATCCGCACTTTCGCTAATGGCTGATATCTATGACGTGCATCCGCCTACGGCACGCTGGACACACGTAGCACTGCGAGTCAGTGACATAGAGGCGTCGATTGCTTGGTACATCGAGCACACACCGCTGCGCCTAATCGATAAACGCTCTGACGAGATGGGTCATGGCGCATGGCTTGGTCACGACGACACGCCCGACAGTCCCTTCGTGCTGGTACTAGCTGAGTTCTTTGAAGAAACCGACCCGTTCTCTGGAACTGCCAAAGCGACCCTGGCACCTTTCGCTCACCTAGGAATCGAGCTCACCAGCCGAGCCGCCGTCGACGAATCAGCGGACATCGCCCGCGATCTCGGCTTCCTAGCTATGGAACCCCGAGATCTCGGCCCACCCATCGGCTACATCTGTATGGTCACCGACCCTGACGGCAACATGATCGAGTTCAGCTACGACCAAGGCGTCTACGCAACAGCCCAATCCCGCATGCGCTAAGTGGTCAAACCTCGAGGTAGGAGGTGAGGGAGTCGTCGAGGGCGTCTTCCCAGCGGGTGTGATGAATCGGCGCGACGGTGCCGGTTAGTGGTGAGGTGTGACCATTGTCGCGGTAGCCGATGATCGACTTTTTCTTGTGCCCCTTCCAATCCTTGAACATTTGATTCACGAGCGGTGTGTTGAAGTCGGGGTAGTCGGTTTGGTCGACTAGGTCCTGGGTATAGGCACCCTGGAAGTCGATGGCACCGTAATCATCAGCCAAGGCATCCTCAGCTGCTTGTTGTTCGACAATCCAGGCAGATTGTTCATCGGCTGAGGGCAGCGAAATTCGACCCATGATGATGTCTCTGGCGTACCAAGCCTGAGCGTCGAACATGTTGAAGGTGTACCACTGGTCTTGCATGCCGAGATAGAGAACTTGATTGTTAGGTTGCAAGACGACGCCTCGGTACAGCATTGAGGTGGCTAGACGGTTAGCTGTTTCAAGACGCAGGTCGTCATCCATGAACGGGAAGTGATGCTTGTAACCGGTGCAGGAAATAATGGCATCGACTTCAGCTGAGGTGCCGTCGGTGAAATGGACAGTGCGACCTTCGACATGGGTAAGGATTGGCTTTTCGTTGATCCCGTCAGGCCAGTCAAAGCCCATGGGTCCGCTACGTGAAGAGCAAATCACCTCAGCAGCGCCATATTTCCAGCATTGCGAGGCGATGTCTTCGGCGGAGTAGCTAGAGCCGATCACGAGCACGGTTTTGCCGGCGAATTGCACTGCGTCACGGAAGTCATGAGCGTGAAGCAGCGTGCCGCCAAAGGTTTCATAGCCCGGATAGTGCGGCATGTTGGGCGTGGAAAAGTGCCCGCTAGCAACAACGACCCAGTCAAAGTCCTCGGTGACGGCACTGTTGGTGCCGTAGTCATGAGCGGAGAGGGTGAAGTTGCCAGAGTTGTTGTTAACACCAGCAGAGTTGTAGCTGACTTGACGAACCGCGTGGTTAAAGCGAATCTTGTCACGAATGCCACTGCGATTGGCACGACCAACGATGTAGTCATAAAGGACTTCGCGTGGAGGAAACGACGCCACCGGCTTGCCAAAGTGCTCCTCAAAACCATAGTCAGCGAACTCAAGACATTCCTTAGGACCGTTAGACCAAAGGTAGCGGTACATGCTGCCATGACAGGGTTCGCCGTTTTCGTCAAGGCCGGTGCGCCAGGTGTAGTTCCACAAGCCGCCCCAGTCGGACTGCTTTTCAAAACAGACCAGCTCAACATCTGAAGCCGAGTTGTCGCTTACGAAGGCATGGAGCTGGGACAGGCCGCAGGGTCCTGCGCCGATTATGGCTACACGGGTCATGAGGGTCTCCTTTGTAACGATGTGCCTTTGTGACGATGTGGACGTACAGGATGAGTGCGGCGGTTNNGAGTCGCGGACTCGGGTCTTGTCTGGGTCATAGAACGGGAAGCGCACTACCTCAGCGGCGATGCGCTTTTGTCCGTCTAGCTTGGCTACTTCAACCTTGGTTCCAATGTCGACATGGGTGAACGCCATACGACACATGGCAATGTTGGTGCCCAGTATTGGCGACAATGTGCCGCTGGTGATTTCACCAACTTGAACTTTGCCTTCGAGCACGGTGTCTCCGTTTTCAGCGACCTCGTTGCCTTCAAGCTGCAAGCCCACGAGACAACGTTTCGGATTATCCCGACCACGAGTCAAGGCTTCGCGGCCTATGAAGTCGTCTTGTTTGGACTTTAAAGCGACCGTGAAACCGATGCCGGCTTCGTACGGGTCGGTCTGGTCGCTGAACTCATAACCAGCAAAGATGAGACCGGCTTCGATGCGCAAAATGTCAAGCGCTTCAAGGCCCATCGGCACAAGCGGCGTTTCACCGTTGTTGGCAGTGCCGGCAGCGTCGAACCCGGCAGCATCAAACCCAGCAGCATCAAACAACGCGTCCCATACTGCAGCAGCGTCGTCGGGATGGCAGAAAATTTCATAGCCAAGCTCGCCGGTGTAGCCAGTGCGTGACACCAGCACCGCAGCACCATCGGGACCACCCAAGCGAGCAATGGCGAAACGAAACCATGTCAGCTCAGTGACGCTGGGCTGATCTTCACGAGTCCAGATGACCCGATCAACAATGCCACGACTATTTGGCCCCTGAATCTGAACATTGTGCAACTCATCGGTAGAGCTACGCACAAAGGCGTTCAGACCACGCTCGGCAGCTTGTGTTCGCAGCCACAGTCCGCTGTCGTCACTGCCGCCGACCCAGCGAAAGTTTTCCTGACCGAGACGAAACAGCGTGCCGTCGTCGATCATTCCACCGGTTTCGTGACACATAGCCGTGTAGACAACCTGACCGTCAGAAAGCTTGCGCACGTCACGGGTCAAGCAGGTCTGCAACAGCAACTCTGCATCGGGGCCGGTCACCTCGTATTTGCGCAGCGGCGACAGGTCAATGATGGCTGCACGTTGCCGGCATGCCCAGTACTCCGCGATGGCACCATGGTCGGTGTAGGTGTTGGCAAGCCAGTAGCCCTCGTAATCGTCAAAATCACGGGTGAGCTTGGACGTGCAGGGGTGAAAGCCCGTCTCTTGGGTGAGGGTGGGCTCAGAGTCAGCAGTCATACGAAATGCCTTTCCTTTCTTGAAGTTGTTGGTGGGTGCATAGATGCGCACCGCAATGTCGGTGGGGTTCCAGCCGTTGGCTGCGTCAATGTCATCAGGACAAGCCGTAGAAACGCAAACCAAATCCTCAAGGGCACGCAGCAGAACATAATCACCAGGGCGTGACCATGGCTCATCGAGATGAATCTGATTCTGCTCACAAACCGCAGTGTTGTAGAAAAAATTGATTGCCTCCCAGCCTCGACGAGGTGCGACGTTGTATTTGTCGACGCTGGCGTTGATGTTGTCGGTGCAGTTGATATGGCCGGGGTAGCCGGCGTCTTCGTAGTAACGAGCAGAACATGCAGTGTTGAAAGTGTCATGGCGGCCAACTGTGTCCTGGACGACCTCAACTAGTGGCGCCATGGCGGCATTGAAGAACTTTGAATGAAGGCCCGGAGCGGGAACGGTAGAACCCATGAGGGTGCGGGTGACGGTGGTATCGATAGGGAGTTCGCGGTTGGCTTCAATGTCCGCCTGGGTGAAGCACTGAAAGTCTGAGCATTGCCGGCCTTGGACGTCGATGATTTGAAAAAACTCGCCTTTGGATATTTCATAGGCACTAGCGGTGCGGCGTTCGATGATGAACTCCTCACGAGGATCGGCTAGGGGAGTGGGAAGAACGACAACATCATCTGCGCAGCGTTCGCTTTGACGGGTGACATAGACGATTAGTTCAGTCGTGGTGTTTTGCTCATGTGGTGACATGGGCATGCCCGGAGCGGCAATTTGACAGGTGACGTCTTCATGAGCGACGAAGCCCACTTGAGAGCCGGCAGGAGCGTCAGGCTCAAAAATGTCTGGCATCGACAGGTTGCCGTTGGTAGAGCTAAGTAGCGCGGAGTTGGGATTACCAGAGGTGTCTAAGACAACAAGTTCGCCGCGTTGTAATCCAGCAGTGTTGACGACTGTGATTTCGTCACCGGCGTATAAAGCGATAGTGATCGCACCGCGTGGAGCGACACGGTAACGCTCGACATTGCCAGCTAAGGCATTGCCGACAATTGCTGAGCCGTTTGGAGCGGCTACAGCTAGGCCCGTTTGGCTTGGACTCCTGCTATCAGGTCCCATATCAACAAAGAGGCTGCCACCAAAGCGCCGAAAAAACTCAACCAGATACCCACACGGGTCTCAATAATGTCATCACCAAGCGTTTCCACTAGTTCACGTCCAACGGTTGCTGTCATTAGTCCTGCACCTATCCAGGCGGGCCGCCACTTAACCGAAATCAAAAGCAGCGTGATAACCGAAATGATTAGCGCACCACGGCCTATGCCAAGTTGGTTACCAGCTTTAGTAACACCTGTTGTGATGCTGGCTTGCCAGGGCATGAAAATGGCAATGCCGGCGACGATCATCGCGCCTTGAGCTCCGTACCGCCTGTTCATGAAAGTTGTATGGGGTGTGCCCGCAAAGAGCAGGCACACCCCGTTGTGTTTGTTATCCGACTACCTGGATGCAAATCACGGTGAAGATAATCATGAGAACACTTACGGCTACGAGCCGGCGTTCAAATTTCTTGTCGTGAGTTTGCATCTCATCGAATTCAACCTGTCGTCCAGCCATTTTCAGCCTCCTTCCGGCACGGCGGGCATGCCAGTATCTTCTGAACCTGACGTTGCGGGCACGCCAGAGTTGTACTTGCTGGAGAGGCGGTCAGCCGCCTCATTGAGTTGGGCATTTTCGCGACTGGTGATCATGACCATTGTGATGACCGACAATGCGATTGCCAGCAACACGATGAGCACCGACGCGAAGTTGCCACCGGCACCCCAGGTGAAGTATCCGGTGGTGCCGTCAGCGGCTTCGAGAGCCGCCTCCCATGAGTCATAAGGGAAAGTATCCATCTAGTTTCCTCCTACTAGAAATTACTCGAACTGCTAGGAGCGTGTGCGCCTAGAGCGACTCGTCGGTTCTTCGGCTTGCAGGCGGCGGCGTTTTTTCTGTCCCCAGATGCCTGCGGCGGCAACTACTGAGTACATCAAAACAATCGCACCGATTAGCTGAAGCCATTGAACCGACATGAATTCCGATGTTGAGCTCGTGCCTTAGGGCAGCTCGGCGTATGCCGAACGCAAGGTGGCGTCGGAGTTCTCCACTGAACCATCAGCTTGAATGATGGTTTCTTCGGCTCTGCCGAACTCTGGGAAGAAGTCCGTCTGGAACTCAGCCATGTCAAGGCCTTCAATTTCGACCTCAGGCGGTACCCGCAACAAGTTGAGCTTCTTGAGTATCAACGATGCGATGTAGCCGGTCAAAAATGCCAAAGGAACTAGCGCAGTCACGCCGACGAGCTGACCTAAAAAGGTCGTCTCTACGCCGTTG
>JAAXHB010000270.1 GCA_012271125.1 Actinomycetota bacterium
TTCAACCCTGATAAAGGCCACGAACGTAGCAGCGGAAATTGGAGTGAGCGCATTCAAGCCTGAAAAAAGCCAACTCGCCTATTCCGGCCTGAATAGTGCCTTTATGAGTCGAGTGTTCGGGCGATTTCGCGTTCGGTGAAGGTTTCGATGATGTCGCCGGCTTTGAGGTCGCTGAAGTTGGCGAGGCCGATACCGCATTCGTAACCGGCGGCGACCTCACGGGCGTCGTCGGAGAAACGCTTGAGCGACGCAATCGTGCCCTTCCAGATGATCGTGCCTTCACGCAAGAATCGCACCTGCGCACCACGGGTGATCGTGCCGGACTGGACATAACAGCCGGCAACAGGTCCGATGCGAGGGATGCGGAAAATCTCACGGACTTCGGCTTCGCCGGTGACGATCTCTTCGATGTCAGGGGCGAGCATGCCCTCCATCGCCGAGGTGACATCTTCGATGAGCTTGTAGATGATCTCATAGGTGCGGATTTCGACCCGTTCGAGCTCTGCGAGCTCACGAGCCTTGCGGTCGGGGCGCACATTGAAACCAATGATCGAGGCGTTCGACGCCGAAGCGAGCTGGATGTCGTTTTCGGTGATACCGCCGACGCCACGATGGACGAAACCGATGCGCACCTCGTCGCCTTCAAGCTTGCGCAGGCTTTCGGTGACGGCTTCAAGCGAGCCGTTGACGTCGGCTTTTATGATGACATTGAGGGTGGCGACTTCACCGCGGCGGATGTGGGCAAAGATGTCTTCGAGCTTGGCACCGCCGGTGAGGGCATGGGCTTCACGCCCGAGACTTGACAGGCGTTGCCAGTGCTCACGAGTGTCGGCGACTCGATTGGCGATGCGCTCGTTGGGGGCCACCACGAACTCATCGCCGGCGGCGGCGACTTCAGACATGCCGAGCACCTGAACCGGTGTGGACGGGCCAGCCGATTCGACGTTTTCGCCCTTGTCGTCGATGAGGGCACGCACCCGACCCCAGGCAGCGCCGGCAACGACAGGGTCACCGACATTGAGCGTGCCGTGCTGTACCAACAGCGTGGCGACAGGGCCTCGACCAATGTCAAGGTGAGCTTCAAGCACCACTCCCCTAGCACGACCGGTTGGTTTGGCCTTGAGATCTTCAACTTCGGCGACTAAAACGATCTGCTCTAACAAGTCTTCGATGCCGATGCTTTCAAGGGCGGAGACTTCGCAGTAGACGGTGTCGCCACCCCAGGCTTCGGGCACAAGGTCGTGTTCGGCCACCCCGCCGATGGCACGGTCAACGTCGGCGTTTTCACGGTCGATTTTGTTGACCGCGACGATGATGGGCACATCGGCGGCTTTGGCATGGTTGATGGCTTCAACAGTTTGAGGCATGACTCCATCGTCGGCGGCAACCACGAGCACGACCACGTCGGTGGAGTTGGCGCCACGGGCACGCATAGCGGTGAAGGCTTCGTGGCCGGGAGTGTCGATGAAGGTGATGGTCTGACCTTCGTGTTGTATCTGATAGGCACCGATGTGTTGGGTGATGCCGCCGGCTTCGCCTGCGACGACGTTGGCGTTGCGAATGCGATCCAACAGCAGGGTCTTGCCATGGTCGACGTGACCCATGACGGTGACGACCGGCGAACGTGTCTCAGCAGCAGCAGCGGTGGCAGCGGCAGCTTCAGGGTCAGATAAGTCGTCGTTGCCAAGCAGTTTTTGCAGCTCGACTTCTTGTTCCTCGCCGGGGTTGACGAGACGGATTTCTGCGCCGACATGAAGGGCGAACAGCTCGATCATGTCCTCTGACAATGACTGGGTAGCGGTGACCATTTCGCCGTTTTGCCACAAATAGTGCACAACGTCGGCGGCGTTGCGGTTGAGCTTGGGGCCGAGATCCTGGGCGCTGCAGGAACGCTCGACGACGACTATGCCTTCAGGTACCGGAGCGTGCTGAGGCGTGTACTCCGGGATGTCCATCGGCTGGAGCTCTTCACGACGACGACTGCGGCGCCGCCGGCGTCTTGCTGGCGGACGGCGTTGACCGCCGGGGCCTCCTGGACCGCTGCCACGACCGCGACCGCCGGGACCGCCGCCTGGGCGGGTTCCGGGGCGTCCACCGACTCGGCCTGGAGGGCCGGTTCCTGGCCCGGTGCCGCGACCTGGAGGGGTGCCTCTTGACGTTGGCGGACGGCGAATGCCGGTAGTTGTGGTAGCGGTGCCGCCTCCTCCGCTGCGTCCGCCATCACGGTTGTTGCGGTTGCCTTGACGGGTGGTTGGAGTATGGCGAATTGGCGGCGGTGGAGGTGGCGGGATTGGCTTGCCAGAGCGTGACATCGGAGCGCTGATTGTTGGTGTGCCGGTTGGAGTGCCAGAGGTATTAACAGGTGCGGCTTTGGCTTCTACTTGGGTACCGGTAACAGTGGCGGCCTTGGCAGCGGTTTTGGCTGGTGCATTTTCGACAGGTGCCGGACGCTTTTTGGGAACGGATCTGCCGCTTGAGGAGATTTCTGAGGTGGATTTAGCAGTAGTAGTCGTTTTAGCGGTGGATTTGGGAGCTTTTTCTTGAGCGGCTTTTTCAGCTTCAGCGCGGACGTTTGTGCCGCGACGAGACTCAGCCCGGCGTTCTTCGAGGCTTTTTTCGCCGGTTTTAGGCGTGATTTTGCGAACGCCGGTGGATGTTTTGCCAGAAGAAGTTTTTTCTGGCTTGCCTGTCTCGGTTACTTTTTTTGGCTCAGTTACTTTTTCTGGCTCGGTTGCTTTTTCTGGCTTGTCGTCGACCTTGACAGGCTCAGCAGCACTGCCGACGAGTCCCTTTTTCTCGGCACTGCGTCGTGCCCTATCAGCTTGGGCCTCCTCGACGCTAGAAGAGTGCGACTTCACGCCCATACCTAGCCCAACGCACAGATCAAGCGTTTGCTGGTTGGTCATACCGAGCTCTTTGGCTAGCTCATGGACGCGGATTTTCTTTGGCACTCGTTTTCACCTTTCGCCGGCTACATAGCCGGACTTTTGTTACTGGGTGAGCATTAGCTCTGCTCTTCCTGTTCGTCGGAGTCCGTCACGGCAGCGTCCTCAACAGACTCGTTGCCGTCAGAGACAGGTTCTTCTGAGTCTACGGCGTTGTCACCATCATCGTTATCGTCAGAAACGGTTTCTTGGGCGGCTTCGACTGCAGCGGCTTGCGACGACGCCCAGTCCTCCACGCTGATTGCCTCGCCGCCGTCGGCGGGTTTCCACATTTGCTCACCGGTTTCGGGGTCGATAACCCAGGCACCTTCAGCCCATTCAACGTCGCCGTAAGCGGCTTCATCGGCGAGCTGGGTTTCGCTTTTGATGTTGATGTTCCAACCGGTCAGACGGCTGGCGAGGCGGGCGTTTTGGCCTTCCTTGCCGATAGCGAGCGAAAGCTGATAATCGGGAACTACAACCTCACAGGAAAGGGTTTCTTCATTGAGGCGCACGTCCTTTATGCG
>JAAXHB010000271.1 GCA_012271125.1 Actinomycetota bacterium
GACACTTGCTGCTCGCCGACGGTCCCGGTCAACGACTGCGGAGCCAACGGCGCAAAGCGCACATCAAACAGCATCTCGCCGTCTTCGTCGTAGCTCTCCCCTCTGCGAATATTTTCTATGTAAATGCCGCTAAAAACGTCCTGGCTTTTCATCTCGCCGTTGCGACGTTTAGCTGAATAACCGGCCGTTGAGGGGTTGCTATAGGGCGTGAAGTGCTTGTATGTAACCCCATCCCACAAGTCCGTCGAATCGGCAGAATTGCCTTTATTGGCTTTTGTGTAGGACGAGTCGTCTGACCAGTAGTCCAAGTTGTCGCCGCCGCCGACCGAATCCGGCATCGTACCCAGAGGATACCCTCTGTCGGCAAACAGCCCGTCGGCACACTCCAAGTCCACGTGCTTGTGACGCTCGTATTCGTTGACATCTCCGCCGCCGTCTCCCTTCGCCTTTTCGTCAATATGCCAGATCGCGAGACCGCCCTTGCCCGGGGCTAGGGTCTCGTAGTAGCTACCGATACCCTGCTGATTCTGCCGATTAGATACCAAGAAATACTCCCGAGCCCGAGGCGAACTCTTCAGTGGAATCTTGTACACTGTGCCTTCGGCGCTATTGATGTCGGGGATAGAAATGTCCACCGTATCGGAAGTGATCGTCTTTAAGCGTTTATCGAGCCAGCCCACCTGCGCCCGCGAAAACGCCGACAGAAGGTTCGCACCCGACGATACCTTGGTTATATGCGGCCAGTTGAGACGAGCCATGACGCCCCAATAACCAATACCTGCACTGTGGGCCGCATGATAGGCATCCCTGTCATCATAAAGTGTGCTATCGTACTCACTGTGATGGGTGCGGTCAAAGAGTTCGGGCAACCCCATCGCATGGCCATACTCGTGGGCAAACAACGCCGTGAAAAACGGCAGACTTCTTCTATAATCCCCCGTGATGACTCGTTCAAAACGGAAGCCATCGAACGTCTTGTCTATATTACTGATGTGGGTTCCGTTGAAGCCTCTACAGGTGTCGCCAAAGACTCTCGGCGTAACAACCATAACCAAGTCAACGACGTTGTCGC
>JAAXHB010000272.1 GCA_012271125.1 Actinomycetota bacterium
GGTGTAACGAACCTTTTGTTTGTTGTTATCAGCCGTGTCAGTAAACACCACAGCAGAACCATGAGACGGATCAGTAGCAACAGCCAAACCGCCGCAAGCATCAGCACACTCATCATTAGCCAACACATCAACCACACGAGTAAACGCATCACGACCAGTACGCGAAGTAGCCGAAGGATCATCAGTGGTGAGCTTGTCGGAGGGGTTGATGCTGACGTTGACGGTGACGATTTCTCCGGCATGTGATGCATCGGTGGTGTACTGGAACGAATCGGCTTCGATGTGTTCTTCCACAGATGCAGCCAAGGTGTAGGTGAGGGTCTTATCGGTCTGATTGACGGTGATGTCAGTGCCGTGAGTGGGCTGTGTGACAATTGTGATGCCGGCACAGTCAGCAGTGCCGTCACAGGTGACACCGGTGGCGGTGTCAAGATCGATGCTGCCGGTGACTTCAACCCAGCCGACACGGTTGTCAATGGAGATGGTGCCGGTGGCGAGCTTGTCTGCGTTGGTGTCAAAGCTGATCGTCAAGGTTGCAGCAGTGGATTGCGCAGTAGTGGTGTAAGTAATTGTCACATCTGAGCTTGGAGTGGTGGTGCCGTCAGCGAGGTTGTAACGAATGACTTGCTTGCCGTCAACTGTCACCACATCAGCGGTGCCGTTACCGGTGCCCGGACCAGACGCAATAGCGAGACCGGCACAATCGACAGCGCAAGTGTCATTAGTCAACACATCAATGTCATAGTTGGTGACCGCGGTAGTGCTGTAACGGTAAATAGTTTCAGCATCAGGATTGAGGATGTCGCTGCCGGTGATATTGATCGTCACCAACGCCTTGCTGTCAGTATCGGGATTGGTGGTATTGGGATTGTCTGTGTCATAGGTGAACGTCACCGGCGAAACCAACGCAGCACCCGCAGCCAAAGTCCAAGTAATCGAACCAGCGTTCTCGTTGATGCTCGTGGTGCCGGTATTTGGGGTGTCAACAATGGCAATGTTCTTACAACCAGCAGTACAAGTGTCATTAGCCACCACAACAAACGTGTGACTGATCTCCGCAGTACCGCTACGAGCCAGCGACACCGCAGTCTCATCAACGAGAATGTCGGTGCCAGAAGAAGTGTCGGTGATAGAGATGTTTACAGTTGCGGCACCGCCGTCAGAAGTTGTCGTGTAAGTGAACGAATCGGAGGTGATGACGCCGTAAGTCGCAGGCAAGGTGTAACGAATCTTCATAGTGCCCGAATCGTCAAACACCACAGCAGAACCATGAGACGGATTAGACGCGACCGCCAAACCG
>JAAXHB010000273.1 GCA_012271125.1 Actinomycetota bacterium
CCACTTGACCAGATTTTTGATCCGTTGATGATGTAGTCGTCGCCGTCTTGAACTGCTCGGGTGGCAAGATTGGCTAGGTCGGAGCCTGCGTCGGGTTCACTGAATAGTTGACACCAGAATTCTTCGCCGCTGAAGATTTTGGGTAGGTAGCGGTCTTTTTGTTCTTGGGTTCCGGCGAGGAAGATGGTGGGTGCAGCCCAGCCAATTCCGATGAGGTTTTCTGGTCGGCGGACACCGGCGTTGCGTAGTTCGTCGTCGATTATCAGCTGCGTGAGTGGGTCTGCGTCTAGTCCCCAGGGTTTAGGCCAGTGAGGGACTACGTATCCGGCTTCGGCTAGTTGTTGTCCTGTTGGGTTTGGATTGTTGGCAAGCCATTGACGGATTTGTTGGCGACAAGGGTCGTCGGGTGGAGGCATGTCGAAATCCATCCCCGCAACTTTGACCGATTTTGCCTTTCTCTCGCAACTTGTCCGTTGACCTTTAACGGGGATAGTCCAATAGGGCTAGCACCAACTGTCTTCGTGACACAAAGTTGCAGGGATGGTTAGTTTTATTCTTAGCTGGGAGGAGCAGATATATGAAGCTTGGATTGAACACTGGTTATTGGGGCGCTGGGCCACCTGAAGGCGTGGCTGAAAAGATTGCCGAGGCTGAGCGGTTGGGGTTTGACTCCATGTGGACAGCGGAGGCTTATGGGTCTGATTGTTTCACGCCGTTGGCATGGTGGGGTTCTACCACTAAGACGCTGAAGCTGGGAACGTCGATCACGCAAATGTCGGCTCGCACACCAACGGCAACAGCGATGGCAGCGTTAACGATGGACCACCTCACAGGTGGACGTTTCATTCTGGGGATCGGAGCGTCGGGTCCACAGGTGGTGGAGGGATGGTATGGACGTCCTTATGCCAAACCGCTGGCTCGCACCCGTGAGTATGTGGAGATTGTTCGACAGATTCTGGCTCGAGAGGAGCCGGTTGAGTTTCATGGCGAGTTCTTCGACTTGCCTTACGATGGCGAAGGGTCGACCGGACTGGGTAAGCCGCTTAAGAGCACCGTTCATCCCTTGCGCAGCGACTTGCCGATTTATCTGGGTGCAGAAGGACCGAAGAATGTTGCACTAGCCGCAGAGATTTGTGACGGGTGGCTGGCGTGGCTGTTCTCTCCTCGACACGACGACATGTACCGCAAGTTTCTCAACGAAGGATTTTCACGTCCAGGGGCTCGACGCAGTTGGGACGATTTTGAGGTGGTTGTGTCAGCTGTGTTGGTTCCCGGTGACGACATCGAGAGCTGCGCTGATCAGGTCCGTCCTGTGCTTGCCCTATATGTCGGTGGCATGGGCGCAAGAAACCAGAACTTCCACAGGGCAGTGTTTGACCGCATGGGCTATGAAGCCGAGTGCGACAAGATTCAAGACTTGTATTTGTCTGGTGATCGCAAGGGTGCCACGGCAGCAGTTACGACTGCGATGTGTGAGGAAATCTCACTTCTGGGCCCTTGGGACAAGATCGCCGACGACCTGAAAGTTTGGCGTGCATCAGTGGCGACGACCCTGTTAGTCGGCGGCAGCCCCGAAGACCTCCGCCAACTCGCCACACTGCTTGACTAGTGGCTCCCTTATTTTGACTTAGAAGCCAACTTTATATAGCGATCGGTCTTATTTTAGAAATCAAAATAAGACCCCCTACGCTAATCCTTTGATTCAATTTAGATCATAATTTGAAATAAGCAGACCTAAATTTAAACTTCCGGACAAAGGGTTGCCACTATTTTGTTTTTAAAGCATGCTTAAATCAAGGGGTTGGCATGTGCGCTCTAAGTCTGTGCTATCTGGACTCTGCCAAAATCTCCACATATTCACGGTAGGCAAACACCCTGCCCCTGCGTTTTCCGGTGATTTCCCTAACGATCCCGAGCTCGCACAGCCTCTCAAGTGCACTAGTCACCGTCGCCACCGAAATACCTATCGACTCAGACAATCCAGCAATGTTCTGCGCTGGGACCTTGGTCAGTGCTTGAAAAACGTCTAGTGCTGAACCTCGGCTGCGTCCGAGTCGAGTGATTTTTGCTCGGTCTCTATCAACCAACTCCTGTAGCTGTTGAGCGGTCTCAGCAGCGTGTTTCGCAGTCGCCGCTACACAGTCAAGGTAGAAGCGCAGCCATCCCACCCAGTCACCCTTGATGCGGACGGCATCAAGAAGGTAATAGTAGGTTGACCTGTGCTCCATGATGTAGAGGCTGATATATAGAGCTGGGTAGCGCAGGATCTTGCGGTCGTGGAGAATGAGTGCTATCAACATGCGTCCCACCCGTCCGTTGCCATCAAGGAACGGATGGATGGTTTCAAACTGGACATGCGCGAGGCCTGCCTTCAAAACTGGGCTGATCCCATCATCACGTTTCTGAATGAAGGACTCAAGTTGACCCATAACAGCCCCAAGATGTTCGGGTGGTGGTGGAACGAATGTTGCCAGGGAAGGTCTTGGGCCTCCAATCCAGTTCTGACTTGTGCGGAATTCACCAGGCATCTTCTCCGCCCCACGCCCACTGCGCAATAGCTGACCATGTGCCTCCCTTAAGAGTCGGTTGCAAAGCGGAAGTCCGTCTTGGGCGGTCAGCTGAGCGGTTGCGTAATTCAGTGCCTGTACGTAGTTGGACACCTCGGTTACGTCATCGACTGGAACATTCGGCATTGCGCCTGCCTCAAAGGAAAGGAGATCGATCATTGATGATTTGGTTCCTTCAATCCTGGAGGAAAGAACCGCTTCCCTTCGCACGTATGAGTACAAAAAGATGTGTGGGTCCGGTAGAACTGACGCCGCACCATCAAGGCGACCGATGGCTAAGTTGGCTTCCTCCAATAGGTGTATGAGTTGCGGGTCGTTAAGTATCTCTTCGGCTGGTGGAAGAGGATCAGGGATAAACGCGCTGTAGCTTTCG
>JAAXHB010000274.1 GCA_012271125.1 Actinomycetota bacterium
CGTCCGTCACACCAGTCACCGTCACCGTCTGCGCCACGTCCCAGTTGTCGGTGGTGAAACACAGCAGCGCCGGTCTGATGCTCAGCACCCGCTCGTCACTGCTATAGGTCGACACCGACACCGTCTGCTCGAGCAGGTGCCCGCCCACGAGCGAACTCGCCGGACGATGCGACAGCCTCACCGTGTACGTCGAATCCCGCCCCTCGACGATCGCCGGCGGATCCGGCGATAGCACGATCTCGCGCAACTCGTCTGTCACGTTTAGGGGTATCCTCTGCTGTTGGCCAACGTACTCCGGCGCCCCTTTCGTGACGGTCAGGACCAACGTCCCGGACTCGTCGTCTTCCTCTAGGTCGCCAAAGGCCCGGATGCCGAACTACTTTGAGGTCTCCCAATCATCCGGCGTGAAGCCGAGCAGGCCGCCGCTGACGCCATCTACCGCCGTTGAGAATCTGGTGGTACCGTCCACTACTTCGTAATAAATGCCGACGATCGACTCCGGCTGCAACGACATGCTCACATCGATAAAGCTCCAATAGCTCTCCTCCATTTCCAGCGCGGTCTCCGACACCTGCAGCTCGGGGAAGACGACGTTGTTTACGGTCACGTCCAAAAACTCGGTGTGGCCTTCGTACTCGTCATCTGACGAGGACGCTGTGTGCGTGATGCTCGTGGTGCGGTCGGCGTCCGAATCTTCGCGAACCCCGGTCACGAACACGGACCGCCGCCATCTCCAGTTTCTGACACCATCGCCGCTCGTGAAAATGAGGGTCGTATCTATCCTCGCCACCGACTGGTCATCGCTCCGAATCGTCACCGTCACGTCTGCTGTCGGCTTTGAACTCAAGCGCACCTTGTAGCGCTCCACCGCATTCTCATCAACCGCCAAGACCGTGATCGTGCTCGAGTTATCATTGCTCCATATCAGGATGCTGGCGTCGTCCTCCCGAATCAACACATCCTGCGTCGAGGTGACGCCGTCGAAGTTCGCCCCCGACGCCGTGAACGTGATCGTCTCTTCATCCTCAAGCACATCGCTGTCTTGGCCAACGTTGAATCTGACGGTCTTGGAAGTGCTCCAGGTGGAGCTATTGAATTCAAGCGGAAAATCGCTATTCGCGACATCTAACACTAGATCGCCGGGTTCGGTAACTGCCACCGACACCGTCCCCGACGCTTGCTCACTGAGCTCAATCTCTAGTTCAAACGAATCGCCTTCATCGACTTCTAGGAGATTGCCGAGTCCAGCGATGCTCTTCGCGTCCCCATCGTTGTCGATCACGACCACTCTCACCTGCTCCTGAAAGCCATTGTAATCGAGGTCACTCGACGACGCCGTGTGCGTTACGTTCCCGGTGGGGTCACTCGGGTCGTTCGTATTGTCGTTTACCGCGGCCACGGTTACCACCTGGCTATCACCCCAGTTGCTGGTCGTGAAATTCAGCGATGCCGGAGAGATTGACAAACCCGATACGTCCGTGGCCATCCCCACCGACACCGACGCCGACGGCTCCTTCGACAATTTCACCGTATAGGTACTCTCATCCCCCTCGTCGACGGTGATGGAGGAATTAGACAAGACGATGCCCTCGTCGTCATCTAC
>JAAXHB010000275.1 GCA_012271125.1 Actinomycetota bacterium
AAGCAACCCCGCTCCACAAAACAACCCCACTCCATCACCGACCCCGACTCCCGTCAACACCCCCACCACAACAACTATCGCCCCAACCCCCGCCAACAACCCCTCAAACACCCCATCCATCCCACAACCCCTAACCAAAAAACCAAACACCACCTTCAATTTCTCTAGCTACGCATCAGTCGACACCGGCAACGTCTACTTCTGCGCCCTCACCAAAGGCGGACTAGCCCAATGCTGGGGCAAACGCGACTGGGCACCAGATGACAAGTTTGACCAAATCTCAGTCGGCACCTCCCACGCCTGCGGCGTAACCCCCGACAACAAGGCCATCTGCTGGGGTAACCGCGCCTCCAATAAGACCGCAGTTCCCGCTAACACCAATTTCACCCAAGTCTCCGCCGGCGACAACTTCACCTGCGGTATCAAAACCGACCAAAAACTCCAATGCTGGGGTGCCAACACACACGGCCAAAGAAACCCACCAGATGTCGCAGTCACCGAAGTCTCAGCAGGCAGAAACTCCGCCTGCGCCATCACCACTAGCACGACCGACAACCTCACCTGCTGGGGCTATTCTCCATTGCCCGCTTACTCCGGCCCACCCGTTCCTTGCACAATCCTTTTTGACGGAACGCCTGTGCAATTCCTGAATTGTCGTGCCCAGGATGGTCCTCCGACTCCTTGCACAATTGGGGATCCCGCATATTCAAATACGGTCGTCACATATCCAGATTGTCGCACCTCTCCAGCCGCTGATGTGCTCGACAAGACACAGCCTCCTAGTGGCGCATTCGTACAAGTCTCTTCAGGCGAAAAACACGCTTGCGCTGTCAACTCCTCTAACCAAGCCACCTGCTGGGGTAAAAACACCGGCGTCGACGAAGACCTAGAAGTCCCCACCGGACTTTCTGCCACCCAAATCTCAGCCGGCAAGGATCACACTTGCGCTATCACAACCGCCGGCGCAGTCAACTGTTGGGGCAACAACGACTCCGGCCAAACCGCCGCCCCATCAGGCTCAAACTTCACCTACGTCACCGCCGGCACCTCAAACTCCTGCGCCGTCAAAGACGACGGCACTTTCGAATGCTGGGGTGACCCCTTCTACGGCCAAACCGACGCCTCATCTATTTCTGGTTCCCACGACCTTATCGCCGCTGGGGCTTGGCACACCTGCGCTGTCAGAACCAACAACAATCAAGTCAACTGCTGGGGCGATAACCGCCATGGCCAGTCCGACGGACTTCCTAGCAGCAGCGGCGTTTACCGCCTAGCCACTAGCGAGACCCATTCCTGTGTTACAAGAACCGGATCGTCTGGGTCATTCAGCTGCTGGGGCGACAACACATACGACCAACGAACGATCGACACTACGAAAGACTCCAACCGTGGTGTATATACTTCAAGCCCCTTAGCGGTTGGCTATGGTTTCACTTGTGTAGCAGATGGTGTTCAGGATTTCTGGTGTTTTGGTGATAAAAAACTGATTGAAAGAAGCTCTTCACTTTTTTATACAGAATTAGATGCATCTTCAACGCACATCTGCGGACGCAATGACAACGGAACTCTGTACTGTTTTGGCTCAAACTCTGCGGGTGAAACTCCCCAAGATGATCCCAACAAGCCAGGAAGAAACAACTCCCTCGGCACACTTAGGACCGGCTCCACTAGTTCATCGCTAGCTCTAGGTTTTGGCTTTACTTGTGGTCGTAATACCAGCAAGGAGATTAAGTGCATTGGCACCGATCTGTACGGCCAATCAAGTCCACCTGCTGGCAAGTTCGACCGCATCGCAGCTGGCGATTTTCATGCTTGCGGCATCACCGCCGAGGACTCGAACAGTGTCGTTCCCGAAGACCAAATTAAATGTTGGGGTGCGGACTGGTTTGGCATGGCAACCCCACCCGCCGGCAACAACTATAGAGAAGTCGCCGTCGGCAACTATCACGCCTGCGCTACCGATGCCGACAACAACATCACTTGCTGGGG
>JAAXHB010000276.1 GCA_012271125.1 Actinomycetota bacterium
AACCGCTCGTCCGGCAAGCAGGGCCATGCGGTCGCGGCCGCGCTCGCCCGCCACGGCGCGGAGGTGGTGCTCGTCACCGGCCCGACGCACGAGCCCGACCCGGCCCGCGTCCGGGTATGCCGGATCGAGACGGCGCGGGAGATGCTGGACGCCTGCATGGCGGCGCTGCCGGCGGACATTGCCGTCTGCGCGGCAGCGGTCGCCGACTGGCGCGTGCGCGCGGCCGCGAGCGGGAAGCTGAAGAAGGAAAACGGCGGCCCGCCCGCGCTCGAACTCGCCGAGAACCCCGACATCCTGCAGAGCCTCGCTGCACTGGGGAACCGCCGGCCGCCGCTGGTGGTCGGCTTCGCGGCCGAGACCGGAAATGTCGTCGCTTACGCCCGCGAGAAGCGCCGGCGCAAGGGCTGCGACTGGATCGTCGCCAACGACGTTTCGGCCGCGACCGGCACCTTCGGCGGCAACGCCAACCGGGTCCACCTGATCCGCGAGGATGGCGTCGAGGACTGGCCGCGGCTGGCGAAGGAAGAGGTTGCGCGTCGCCTTGCGGCGCGGATCGCGCAGGCGCTGGAACCCGGAGACCGCGAGTCCGTCCGGGCCGAAGCGGCGGAATGACGGGCGCGGCGCCGGTCACGGTCGCCATCCGCCGCTTGCCCCACGGCGCCGACCTGCCCCTGCCCGGCTATGCCACGGCCGGCAGCGCCGGCGTCGACCTGATGGCGGCCATCGACAACCGCCGGACCCTGGCGCCCGGTGCGCGCAGCGCGCTACCGACCGGTATCGCCATCGCCCTGCCGCCCGGATTCGAAGGGCAGATAAGGCCCCGCTCCGGCCTCGCCCGCAAGCACGGCATCGCCATCGTCAACGCACCGGGCACGATCGATTCCGACTATCGCGGCGAGATCGAGGTGCTGCTCGTCAATCTCGGCGACGCCGGTTTCGCCGTCGAACCCGGCATGCGCATCGCCCAGTTGGTGATCGCGCCGGTCGCGCGCGCGGTCTGGCGCGAAACAGACAGGCTCGAACCGACCGGGCGCGGCGCCGGCGGCTTCGGCTCCACGGGCGCCGCCGCGGGACCGGCCTGACCGCACCATGGCGATCACCGACGCCCAGCTCGAACGCTACGCCCGCCACATCATCCTCGACGAGGTCGGCGAAGAGGGGCAGGAGGCGCTGCTCGCCGCCCGGGTGCTGGTGGTCGGCGCCGGCGGTCTTGGGGCGCCGGTGCTCCAGTATCTCGCCGCAGCCGGCGTCGGCACCATCGGCATCGTCGACATGGACGAAGTCGACGAATCCAACTTGCAACGACAAGTGCTGCACAACATTGACCGCATCGGCGACCGCAAAGTTGACTCCGCAAAAAAAACCCTCACCGCATTGAACCCCGACGTCAACGTCGTCACCTACGACACGCGACTTGCCGCCGACAACATCATGTCAATCCTTGAGGGCTACGACGTCGTCATTGACGGTGCTGACAATTTCCCCAGCCGCTATCTACTCAACGATGCCTCGGTCAAGCTCGGCATCCCCGTCGTCCACGGCTCCATATTCAGATTCGAAGGCCAAATCACCGTGTTTGACCCACGAAACGGGCCTACATATCGAGACATGCTCCCCGAACCACCACCCGCCGAACTAGCCCCAAGCTGCGCCGAAGCCGGCGTGCTCGGCGTATTGCCCGGAATCGTCGGCAGCGTCCAGGCACTAGAAGCCATCAAGTTGATTCTGGGCGTCGGTGAACCGCTCCGAGGTCGCCTAATCGCCTTTGACGCACTTGAAATGAGCTTCCGCGAGTTCAAATTGCGAGTCGACCCCGGTAACGAAGTCACCTGGGAAAAACGAGACCGCATCGAAATCACCGAACTCGAAGGTCTCTGCAGCCCCGCTCTCGCCAAACCCTAAACTAGAGCCGCCCTCACGGGCGCATTTGCCCTCACCGGCATTTTTACCGCCTCAGATGGAGGTCAAGCGTCATTCGCAACCTGCTTCGAGGCCTGCGTGATCGCAGCCCGCTACCCAAGGGCACATCAGCCATCGGTTGGGGACTTGTCATCAATGGCATCGCCACCTACGGCTTTTTGATACTGGCTCGCCGTGCAGTTGGTGACGACGCCTACGGCGGATTAGCCGTTCTCTGGGGACTGGTTTACATCCTCGGCCCCGGACTATTCCAACCCCTTGAACAGGAAGTAGCACGAGCAACCGCACGACATCAAAGCCAGGGGACAGGGGCAGCCGCGGTTTTACAAAAAGCCGGTGTAGTCGGAGGTTTCGGACTAGTCGTCGCTGCGGTTGGTGCCATCGTTGCCTGGCCACTAGGTCTAAACGACTTGCTCGACAACCGTGTAGAGCTTTTAATTGTGCTGATTGCAGCCTTGGCGTCATTTGCCATGGCAGAGCTTGTGCGTGGCGTCCTCAGTGGACGTCACATCTTCGAGCGTTACGGCCTCTACTTCGCTGCCGAAGGTGGAACTCGCTTGGTCATTGCCGGAACTTTGGCTGCCGTTGGCGTGGCAACGGTTGGTGCTTACGCAGTCGCTATAGCTGCAGCCTTCGCTGTGGCAGCTCTACTAGGAATCCGCGAAATCGAACTCTTCGGCGACCCTGGTCCTGTGGTTCATTATCGAGACGTCACCGGTGCGCTTGGTTGGCTGCTGATAGCAAGCCTTGGCGAAGCCTTCATTCTCAATGTCGGCCCAGTTGCTGTTGACATTGTCGGCAAAGACAAGCTTGGTGCCGATGCGCCTGGTGTGTTTCTTAACGGCATGATTATTGCCCGTGTGCCGTTGTTCTTTTTCCAAGCAGTCAAGGCAAGCCTGTTGCCTGGGCTTTCGTCACTAGCCGGCAAGGGTGACATGGTCGGATTTCGTCGCATGCAAGTCCGTCTGCTTGCTGGAGTCGCCGCGGTTGCCGCAATATCAGTGGTAACAATTGCTTTAGTAGGCCCCTGGATTGTGAAAGTTGTTTTCGGTGACGAAATCGGCAGGCTGGACATGATTTTGCTAGCTGCTGGCAGCGGCGTATTGATGTTCATGCTGTCATCTGCGCTGGGACTAGTCGCTTTAGGGCATACCCGCTTAGCAGTGGCAGGCTGGGTCGCTGCACTGATTGCGTTTAGCGTTGCTATTCAGTTTGGCAATGATCCTTTCTTACGAGTTGAGATGGCACTGCTAGCCGGCGTGGCTTTTGGAGCTGCAACAGTGGCAGCTCTACTTGGTTTCACTTACGCTGCTGATTCCAAAGCCCGACTCACCACCGCTACTCCCAATTCAGCTCTTGCCGAATGACCCCTGCCAAAATGATCCCTGAAAAAATCATCTCTGCAAAAATGACCTCTACTAAAATCAAAGGCTTAATCCTCAGTGGGGGCTCTGGAACTCGCTTGCGCCCACTCACATACTCCAGCGCCAAGCAGCTAGTGCCTGTTGCCAACACACCAGTCCTGTTTTATGGCATCAAAGCAATGGCAGCAGCCGGAATCACCGACCTTGGTATCATCATTTCACCTCAAACTGGCGACGAAATACGCCAAGCCGTGGGTGGCGGCTCAAGTTTCGGTGCTTCCGTCACATGGATCGTTCAAGACGAACCCGCTGGGTTGGCTCACTGTGTTCAAATCGCCCAAGACTTTCTAGACGCCGACCCGTTTGTCATGTATCTCGGCGACAACATTCTCGAGCAGCCCCTTGCCGGTTTTGTTCAAAGCTTCGCCGACTCTCTATCAGTTTCGACAACACCTGCTGCCCGCATCCTTCTCGCCAAAGTCCCTGACCCGTCGATGTTTGGTGTTGCCGAACTTGACACCACAGGCAGCGTTGTGTCACTAGTTGAGAAACCAACCAATCCAGCCAGCGATCTTGCACTCGTAGGCGTCTACATGTTCACCGATGCCATCCACGCCGCAATCGCTCAAATCACACCGTCACCACGCGGCGAGCTTGAAATCACCGACGCCATCAGCACCCTAATCACATCAGGCAAACCAGTCGACAGCGAAATCCTTGACGGCTGGTGGATTGACACCGGCAAGAAAGATTCTCTGCTCGAAGCCAACCGCCTAGTGCTCGACCATCTCATATCTGACCCCAACAGCGACATGTCCGACATACGACCTGAAATCAGCCCAAAAATCGGTAACGCCACAGATGTCGAAATAACCGCCAGCACTATCCAAACCCCGTCGGTGATCGGCGACAATGTCCTAATCGCCAACTCTCACATCGGCCCCTACACCGCCATTGGCCCAAACTGTCAAATCATCAACAGCACTATCAGCAATTCAGTAATCCTTGAAGGCGCACAACTAACCGACGTCAACGGCTTGACCGATTCCCTAATCGGACGACACTCAACAATCAAAGGCTCACCGGCAACCACCGCGGCACACTTGACCCTCGGCGACCACTGCGAACTGGAGCTGACATGACCATCATCCCAAAATGTCGATTATCCAAAATGGCGATTATTCAAAATGACGATTATCCCAAGATGACCGTTATCCCAA
>JAAXHB010000277.1 GCA_012271125.1 Actinomycetota bacterium
ACACGCCTACACATTCCTTTAACCACTCCGGCACTCAATACATACAGCAGATGTCTACTTAAGTTTATCTTGTTACCACACCCATACACCAGGGAATTTACAACTTCATCAGCAACATTTGGCCATCACGCCTACAGCCAACAAATTGATAACCCCCAACTGGCACAAAATACATTCTGCAACAGTGTTCAAGATATCTAGTGACTGCGCAAACAATTCAAAACACAAATGAGATTTAAAACAAACGTAAAACGAGACAAGAGATTCAACATAGCTCACCAACAAACCCCATTTTAAGTGCACCACAATGTACTTAATTGACAAACATAAAACACAACTCACATCAAAGGTAACATTGAAGACGCCTACAAAGCAACTCCCCCAACTGTACATGCGGGATTTAGGATTATCATGGGGACCACACCCACAAAACAGAACAGGAAATTTAAATCATCAACAGTAGCACTTGGCAACCATAGGACACAACCAATGCCACAGACACCTCCACAAATTCTCAACAACTTCAACCACACTGGCACTCAATACGTACTGCAAAGATGTCTACGACTAAGTTTATCTTGTTACCACACCACAACACAGGAAATTTACAACTTCAAAGACAACAATTGGCCACCATAGGAACGTCTCAATCGTAACACGCCTGACAACAACCCAGAACTGGCACAAAATACATTCTGCAAACACGATCAAGTTTTGTGGCGTAAACACCTACAATCCTAAGACACAAACGACATTTACAGCATGAAACGTAACACGATCCATGAAGAGCTACATTACCACCAGACATGCACCACAAGGGTTTTAGTGGAGGCCACACCCAACACAGATGTTTTAAAACAAAAACAGTAACCCATAGCAACCACCTCAGACATGGAAACACATGACAAACAACTTCAAACACACTTGCATGCAAGACATATAGCAAAAGGTAGCAGAGCTACGACAAAGTTTATAATAGGACTACAACCACAAACCACAACACAGGCATTTACATCAACACTTGGCAACCAAAGGACACGCGTATATTTTCAGACACACCTAACAACAC
>JAAXHB010000278.1 GCA_012271125.1 Actinomycetota bacterium
CGTGAGCACATTCAACCCTGATAAAGCCCAACGGTTCGTTCTAGGAATTGGGTGCGGAGGGTGGATTTGAGGAATTTGCCGTTGGCGTTGCGAGGTAATGGCTCGTCGGTGAACCAGACATGGCTGGGATGTTTGAACTGCGCTAGGCGTCCGGTTAGGTGATCCAAGAGTTGGGTTTCGGATAGTTCAGAGTCGGCGTTCAAGTAGAGCGCAACGGCAACCTCTTCGCCGAGGCGCTCATCGGGAACGCCAAACACCGCCGCTTCAGCAACGGCGTTAAGCTCATATATGGCGATCTCGACTTCGCCGCAGTGGACGTTTTCGCCACCGCGAATGACCACGTCTTTGGCACGGTCGACGATGTAGAGCCAGCCGTCGTCGTCCATGCGGGCAATGTCGCCGGTGTAGAACCAGCCATCTGAGAGGGCGTCGGAATGGTTGAGGTAGCCCTTAAGGACGTTGGGGCCGCGCAGAGCAAGTTCGCCGGTGGCGTCGGAGGCGAGCTCGACTTTGGTTTCGGGGTCAACGAGTTTGGCGTCCATGCAAGGCATGACCGGGCCGACAGAGCCGGGGCGAGCGACGTAGTACTCGTTGGTAGCCATGGTGGCGACGCCGCTGGTTTCGGTGAGGCCATAACCGGTGCCGGGACGACCGTTGCGCAGACCCTGGTCAATGCGATGAACGAGGTCGGGTTGCAGCGCAGCACCGCCGCCGCCCATCGAGATGATCGACGAAGTGTCGGTGGTTGCCCAGTTCGGGTGGGCGAGCAGTTCGCGAGACATGGTGGGCACGCCGGTGAAGTTGGTGATGGTCTCGGTTTCGATGAGACGCAGGGCTTCGGCTGGGTCCCAGTGATGCATTAGCACGAGCTTGCCGCCGACGATGCTGACGGGATGGAGAATGCAGTTACAGCCGGTGGCGTGGAATAAGGGGACGGGGGCGAGGGCGGCTAGTTGCCGATCAGATGGTGCAGCGGTGGAGGCGGTTTGGCGCTGGGAGCGGGCCAGGTCGCCGCAGGCGTTGACGAAGCCAAGGT
>JAAXHB010000279.1 GCA_012271125.1 Actinomycetota bacterium
CTGCCATTCCAGGCGGCGGCATTGACGGTTGCGGCGTGGGCCCGCCGGCTCGGCGCATCGGGTCACGATCCTTGTTCTGCCGTTGGGTGGTCACCCGGTTCGTGTAGGGAACCAGCGCCATCTCACGGGCAATCTTGATCGCATCGGCTATGAGTTTCTGCTGCTGGGTGCTGTTGCCAGTCACCCGTCGAGCACGAATCTTCGCCCGCTCCGACATGAACTTGCGAAGAAGCGTGTAGTCCTTCCAGTCCACATAGTCGATGCGCTCTGAGCTGAGAATGCTGACCTTTTTCTTGGTGCGCCGGCCACCGTCACGACGGCGACCTTTGGGGGTGCGCGTCACTGCCATCTGCTATGCCTCCGATCTCTGCTGTGTGACGGGAGCTAGAAGGGCTCTTCGTCGATGGGGGCGTTCGACTTGGTGCCGCTGCCGCCGCTATCGTCCCCGCCGGAATCGAAGCCGCCGCTGCGTCCACGGCCTCCGCTGTCGCTGCCTCGGTATTCGTTGCGGGTTACCTCAGCGGTCGCCCAACGCAAGCTCGGCGCGATTTCCTCGGCGAGGATTTCGACCTTGGAGCGGCGGTCGCCGTCCTGGTTCGTCCAGCTGCGTTGTTGCAGTGCGCCGAAGATGACCACTCGAGCACCTTTGGTGATCGAGTCCGAGACGTTCTCGGCCAGCTGTCTAAAGCAGATGACGTCGAAGAACGAGACCTCGTCTTCTTGGTCGGCACGGCGCCGATTCCATGCCACGCCGAACGTGGCGATTGGCATTCCTGACTGCGAAAACCGCAGCTCCGGGTCGCGGGTTACGTTCCCGACGACTGTGATTGTGTTGTCCATTGCCATTTTGGGCCTCCTAGACCTTTGGCTGGATCTGTGTCAGATCCTGATCAGTCGTTCTATTCCGCCGTGGCGCCGGCAAGCAGGCCACGCCGAATCGCTTCGCGCTCGGGCAGGCGGAATAGCTTGTGGCGGACGATGTCGTCTGCGATACGGAGCTGACGTTCCACGACGGGCAGACCTGCCGTTTCGGTGACGATCTGCCATACAACGTAAGTGCCTTCGGTCTTGTGATTGATTTCGTAGGCGAACTCACGCCTGCCCCAGTTGTCGGTGGAGGCAATTGTTGCGCCCTCGTTTTCGACCAGGCCCGCTACTCGAGTGACGACAGAGTCGACGTCGGCAGCGGTCACGTCGGAATCGATGATGACCATCAGCTCATAGGCCCGCTTCATGGGCAATCCTCCCTCTGGACCCGGTGACAATTCATCTGGGACGCTTGTCTCCGGGGCCCCGCTAGGGGCAGGGTTTATCCTGTCCCTTGCGGGTCAGGTCTGTACGTGGCTCAGGCTAGTTGGCTGGACAGCATTTGCGACCACCCGATTCACCTGTGCTACTCAGATACTAACACTACACCAAATGTAACCAAACGTCAACTCAAGCCGAGGGCGTCAAATTGTTCGGGGGTCATGGAGTAGGACTCTTCTTGGGATGGGAAGTTGCCGGAGCGGACGTCGTCAACGAAACCGCGCACGCCGGCTATCGCAGCCGTATCCAAATCGGCATAGTTGCGCACGAATTTTGGCGTGACTCGCTTTTCGATGCCTAGCAGGTCGTGGTACACGAGCACCTGCCCGTCGCAGTCACCACCAGCACCGATGCCAATCGTGGGCACGTCGACGGATTCGGTCACGACCGCAGCTACGGGCCCCGGCACGCATTCGAGCACAAGCGCATAACAGCCGGCATGCGCTAGTGCCTTGGCTGCCTGCACCAGTTTGCGGGCCGCCTCGGCGTGGCGTGCTTGCACCTTGTATCCCCCCATCGTGTGCAACGACTGCGGCGTGAGTCCGATGTGTCCAAGCACGGGAATCTCCGCAGCGATGAGTCGTTCAATCATGCGCAACCGACGGCGTCCGCCTTCGAGCTTGACCGACTGAGCGCCGGCACGGATCAGCTTGGCAGCGTTGTGAACGGTCTCAGATTCGTTGACGTGGTAGCTCATCCAGGGCATGTCGGCAACTACATGGCATTGCGGGTTGGCACGGGCTACGGCTGCGACATGATGTGCCATGTCGTCGACAGTGATCTGCAAGGTGTTGTCGTAGCCAAGCACGACCATGGCAACAGAGTCACCGACAAGGATCAGGTCAGCGCCGGCTTCGCTAACGACTCGAGCACTGGGAGCGTCATATGCGGTGACCATTGCCAGCGGCGGGTGACCATCTCGACGTTTGCGGTCACGAATCTCTGGAGCGCTCAGCGACCTAGCGGCTCTCGCCTTATCAGATGACGTTGCGGTAGGGGATTGCTCACCCATATGTATCTCCTGTGCGTCTAACGCCTTGCGGCTGCCAGCGACATTTTCAAGCTACCAGAGCGCCTAGCCGTTACCCCCTAACAGCATGCGCCGCATGATGTGATTCCAGTTGCACTCCAGACACACCTCCACCACATAGGCGGAAAACGTCTGCTTACGCAGCTGAAACTCCTCAAGCTCGCCGGGCCGTGAGATGCAGCGACCTTGCTTGGGCAGCCTCGGCCCGAACACATAGGTGACTTCCTTGAGCGGCGAGGAGACCTCATCTTCGACACATATTGGACAACGCCGCCGGGTCAGCTCACCGCAATGCGTGGCGGTGCGAATCAGTTCATATTGGGCGTCACATATTTGATGACGGGTCAGCTCGCCGCTCTTCCAAGCATGCAGCGTGGCGTTGCGACTGAGCCGAAAATCGACGACCAGGGGTGCGCCGCGGTCAGCTGTTTGGAGTGCTGAGGCGTCAAATATCCCTGGTTTCACGACCTTGACCGTAGCCAATCCACCGCTGCAGGCGTGTCTTGTGCCGGTGACAACGGCAGCATCTACGCCAGTTTGTTCTGTCACATCACCCGACGACAGAGTGAGCTAGCCGCTTGTGTTGGGCTCTCCCATGGTGATTACATAGCTGCCGACGTGTGACTTTTTGGCGAAGGTTGCTTGAGCTTCGACGATGTCTTCAAGAGCGAATGTGCCCGCCACCACTGGGCTGACTTCACCACGTTCTATATAGCCAACAAGGTCGCCGAACAGTCCTGGTCCGAACACGGTTGCGCCGATCAGCTCCAGGTCTTTTAGATACAACAAGCGCAGGTCCAGCTCGGTTATCGGTCCAGCAATTGCGCCGGCGGTTACATAACGACCACCACGGCGCAACAAGGCAAACCAGCCGGGGAAGTCTTCGCCGCCGACAACGTCAAAAACCAGATCGACTGCCCCGCCAACAGCTTCTCGCACCGCGTTGACGGTGCTCTGCTCCTTGCCTCTTACAACTACTTGAGATGGCTCTAGTGCTAGCACCGCATCGGCTTTGGACTCGCTCACTACCGCAACCACATGTGCGCCGCGGCGCTTTGC